>CAXUNV010000332.1:0-5667 GCA_964252355.1 uncultured Chthoniobacterales bacterium
TGGAGTTCCTGAAGCAGTTTATGGGCGAGGGCTGGCACCGTCACATCCTCACGCTGCTCACCGCCCGCCCAGAGTGGATGCCCCCGTGGCCGCCCTCCGCCCAGCAGACGACGCTCGCGCTCAACCGGCTGACGCGGCGACAGGTCGGGCTGTGGCTAAGAAGGGACGCGGGCAGGCGGGTGCCGGACGCGCTCGTGGCGCAAATCTACGATCGAACCAACGGGGTTCCGTTGCTGGTGGAAGAGTTTACCCGGATGCTTCGCGAGTCGGCCACCCAGGGCCTGAGCGCGGCGAGGGCAGGGGAGATCCCGGCGACGCTGGAAGCGCTTCTGCAGGCGCGACTCGACCGGGTTTCCAGGCATCCGGAGGTGGTCCAGCTCGCGGCCACGTTGGGACAGGTGTTCCCCTACGAATGGCTTGCCGCGGTCGTGTCCGTTGACGAGGCGACGTTGCGGGCCGAACTGGCCAGGTTGGTGTCGGTGGGCATCCTCCACGCCGAAGGGGAACCGGCCCAGCCCAGCTACTCCTTCCGACATGCGTTGCTCGAGGAAGCGTTGCGCGCGGCGATCCCCGAAGGGACGCGCCGGCAAGGACACCGGCGGCTCGCCGAGGTGATGGAAGAGAAATTTCCGGCCGTGGCGGAGGTGCAACCGGAGCTGCTCGCCCAACATTTCGCCGACGCCGGCATGACCGAAAAGGCGGTCGCGTATTGTCTGAAGGCGGCGCTCCGCTCGCGGGACCACTCTGCCCACGTTGAGACGATCAGCCACCTGACCCGCGGCTTGCGGTTGCTGGACCGTGTGCCGGCGTCACCCGAACGAGACGCGCAAGAACTGACGCTGCTTGGCCCGTTGGGCACCGCGTACATCGCGGCGGGGGGGGGGGGGGCGCGCGCGGGCGGGGGGGGGGGGGCGGGGGGCCCCGCCCCGGGGCGGCGCGCGGCTACGCCGCGCCGGAAGTCGGGCCGGTGTTCCAGCGCGCCCACGCGTTGTGCGAGCGCGCCGGGCAAACCCCGCAGGTTTTCGCCGTGATGTGGGGCAACTTCGCCTTTCACGTCGTTCGTGGTGACCTGCGGATCTGCACCGAGCTGGCGGACGAAGCGTGGGCTTTCGCCGAACGGGTGGGCGATCCGGGCATGCTCATGCAAGCGCTCTTTCTCCAGGGTCTGACGCGCTTTTACCGAGGAGACTTCGCCGGGGCCCGCGACGCGTTCGTGCGCGCGCTCGCCGACTTTGACGACCGGCCGCGCACGGCGCGTTGGGCGGCGCTGGTCGGGGAGGATGCCGGGGTGACGCACCGCTGCTACTTGGCGCTGGCCTGGTGGCACCTCGGCTTCCCCGACCGGGCGTTGCGCTTGGGTGGCGAAGCCCTCGATCTCGCGCGCGATCTCAACGGGCCGTTCAGCTTGGCTTACGCGCTCCACCACACCGGCTGGCTTCACCAACACTGCCGCTTCGGGGCGCAGGCGCAGGCGGCCGGCGTGGAGCAGATCGGCATCGCCGTGGATGGCGCCTACCTGTTTTGGCAGGCTACGGGCACGCTCTACGCCGCCGGCGGTTCCCTCCTGCAAGGTCGTCTCGAACAAGGTTTGCGCTTGCTCGACAAAGGCTTGGAGGCTTACCGGGGGACGGGCGCGGAGTTGGCGTTGCCGTACTACCTCGGGCTGCAGGCAGACGCATGCCGCCAAGCCGGCCGGTTCGCGGAGGCGCGCGCCGCGCTAGATGAAGCTTTCCGTTTCGTGGAACAGCATGACGAACGATTTTACGAGGCGGAGTTGCACCGTTTGCAGGGAGAACTGCGTGCAGCCGAGGGACGCGAGGACGCGGCGGCGGAGGACAGCTTTCAAACCGCCGTGGCGACGGCCCGCAGACAGGGAAGCAAAGCGTGGGAGCTGCGCGCCACCACCAGCCTCGCGCGCCTTTGGCAGACGCAAGGACGCCGCGAGGAAGCTTTCGCTGCCCTCAGCGCCGTGCACGGCGGTTTCACCGAGGGCTTGACGACTCCCGACCTGACGGACGCCGCCGCCCTCCTCGACAAGCTCGGGCACGAGCGCCTGCGCGCGGATTTCGCCGCCGGTCTCCGGTACGTGCGCGACCGCATCCCGCCGCCGATGGTGGGACGGGTCCTGGTGGATTGGCGTTACCTACCTGCGGTCACCCTGGGCGGCGACGCCATCGGTTATCATTGGGTCGACGATCACCGGCTGGCCCTTTACCTCATCGACGTGACCGGCCACGGATTGGATGCCGCACTCCTTTCCGTGACGGTGACGAACGTGATCCGGGCCGGCGCCTTGGCCGGTGCCGACATGGGGCAGCCGGGACAGGTCTTGGCCAAACTGAACGAGGCCTTCCAAGGCCAACAGCACGGCCAGAAGTACTTCACGATCTGGTACGGCGTTTACGACGCCGCAAACCGGCTGCTGACTTGGGCCGGCGGCGGTCACCACCCGGCGGTCTTGTTCGTGCCAAGTGACGCGGAGCCAAGGGTGCTCTCATCGGAAGGTCTCATGATGGGCGTGCTCCGGGGCGTGACGTTCCCCGTGCAGGCGTGTCAGATCCCTGTCGGCGCGCGCCTGCTGATCTTCAGCGACGGCGTCTTCGAGATCTTTTGTGAGGGACGCGCCGTTTGGGACTGGCACGCCTGCACCGGCTATCTGGCGACGCTCGCCCGGCGGCCCGACAGCCTTTTGGATGACTTGGTGGAGAACGTGTACCGGCTCCGCGGCTCTCCTCGCCTGGAAGACGATTTCTCGGCCATCGAGGCCCGCTTTCCCTGATGCCTTCCATTTGACGGCCGGGGCGTGTGGCGCCCCGTGGGCGACGGCGTCCGGCGACCAGACGACGTTCCTTCGAAAACTCAGGGTCCCTCCGAAACGCCGCTCACCGCTTCGTGGACGTAGCACCACATCCACTGGTCGCCGGGCATGACGGATCGCATCACAGGATGTCCGGTCTCGTGAAAGTGTTGGGTCGCATGACGTCCGGGTGAGGAATCGCAGCAGCCGACGTGACCGCAGATTTGGCATTCTCTCAACGCCACCCAACGCGTCCCTTGCGCGAAGCATTCCTCGCACGCCCCGGGCGTGCGGGGAGCCGGAAAGTCGGCGGTGGTCAGGTTCTGCAGGTGTTCGCAAGCGTCGGCCATCTCGTTTTCGCCTCCAAGTGTCGTGGTTCTGTTTCACCGTTCGCCGCGGCGGCGTCTTGTCAATGGAGTTCGGGCTAGGCATTGCTAGAGAAGAGCACTCGCCGCGTGCCGCCATGCCGATTCGATAACCTCGGCGTGCACCGAAGGCGGGCAAGCAAGATTTTCAGGCACTGGCGCCGGGTGAAAGGCTTTAACCCAACAGCCGTCTCCGTGCTTGCGGTGGGGCGAAGACCCAAACGGCAGGTGAGGGCAGCCCTCGGGGTGGATGGTCGCCGGTTGGTCTGAGCCGGGCCGCTAACTGTCGTAAACCGCTCCAGGGTCGTTCTGGATCGGGCGCCCCTTACGGACGAAACGTCCGCGCTCCCTGCGTCGCCCGTTGGGCCCATCGTGGGGCGGCTCCGCCCAGGGCAATCTGTGGTAGGGCAAGAGGTGTGTTACGAGGCGCCGACGGGAAAAAGGGGAGCGCGGGCGTCCCCGCCCGTAAAGTAGCGCCGGCGGTCCCGAGCGCCCGATGACGGGCGGGGACGCCTCTGGGCGCTCACTGAAGGGGCCCTGGCGGCCGAAGACGGGCGGGACGCCCGCGCTCCCCTGGGGCGGTCGACGTCGCGAGCAGGTCTTCGCGACTCTTTAGCTAAGCCCCTTGTGGCTGGCGCTGGCCTGCGGCTAAGATGCACCGTCAAAGTTCAGGGCACCCGTTTCCATATCGGTCACGGGAGACCCATCTGGTGGCGACCACAGGATAAAAGGAGAGCATGGTAAACAGCGCAAACATCGACGTCCTCGCCGTGGGCGTGAACGTGGTCGACGTGCTGGTGCGGTTGCCCGACGGGTACACCCCCGGCGAAAAGCATACAGCCCGCGGGATAGCGGTGGCAGGAGGGGGACCGGCCGCGACCGCCGCCTGCGTGACTGCCATGTTGGGTTGGCGGACCGGGTTCGTCACGCGGTTGGGAAACGACGCCCTCAGTGCCTTTTCCCTAGCCGACTTCGCCCGCCACGGCGTGGTGCCAGACTTCTTCATCCCCGATCCCCAGGCCACCCCAGTGGTGGCGGTCGTGCAAGTGGATGCTCGGACCGGCGAGCGGACGATCTTTTACACCAGGGAAAACTACCAACCTTTGCGGAAGGAAGACGTTCCCCTCGACGCCGTCCGAAGCGCCAAGCTTGTGCTGGTCGATGGGTACGAACCTGAGGCGGCCTCACTGGTCCTGCGGGCCGCGCGCGATGCGGGCGTCCGGTCCGTGCTCGACGTCGAAGTTGGTGATCCTGAGGCTACGAGAGAGTTGCTGAAGCTAAGCACCGATTGCATCCTGCCGCTTGGTCAAGCCCGCGCGCTCACGGGCGAAAAGCTCCCGGAACGCGTCCTGCAGAGCCTAGCCAAAGAGACTGCTGCCCAATTGGTCACGACCGATGGCGTGCGGGGAAGTTGGGCGTTGACGCCTGACGGGGTGTTGCACCAACCGGCTTTCCCGGTGGAAACGGTTGACACCACGGGTTGCGGCGACGCTTTCCACGGCGGCTACGGCGCCGGGGTGTTGACTGGGTTAACGCTCCAAGCCCGATTGGAACTGGCTGCCTGGGTCGCCGCCCAGGTGGCGCGCGGTCTGGGCGGGCGCAGCCATCTGCCGACTCATGAATCCCTGCAGCGCGCGGCGCGGATAGAGCTTTCCTCAGAGATCCGCACCGCCGTAACCGACCGACCCCGAACCTAACTGCTTGCCATCACTCCCCAGCCCGGCGCGCCAACATTTCCCGAACTGCTTCCAGCACCATGTCGGCACGCGTGAACTTCCGGCCCTGCGTTTGGCTCGCCTGCTCGGCAAGCCGGTCCAGGGCCGCCGCTTGGGTCGCATCCAACCGAACTTCCCCCACCGACTCGCCTTGGCCTTCAGACCCTGCTTCGACCGCCCACTCCTGGTAGTTCTTTTCCGCGTCTTCGTTCATGGGCGCCACCTTAGTGCGTTTCTGGAACATTGGCTTCCGTAGCGTGCAAGTAAGCCAACGGGAAAATTGATCGAACGCCGGGCGAGCAACGGTTACTTACCCGCCCCGTGCGGTCACCTCAAAAAGCCTACCCCAGCTTCGTCAATGGCCGCCTGAAACCCGCATGCCGCGCACACCTTCCATACCGCTCAGCCGCTGCCACATGAACCCGTAAAAGGCGACAAACACAAAGCAGATCATCGGGACGATGAACCCGCGCGACAGGTCAAACCGATCCGCGATGGCTCCCATCACCTTCGGCAGGATGGCCCCGCCCATGATGGCCATGACGAGGAAGGAAGATGCCTTCTTTGCCCGCTGACCAAGCCCAAAAATCCCCAAAGCAAAGATGGTGGGGAACATGATCGACATGAAGAAATAAGTCCCGAAGATGCAGATCGCCGAGATCCAACCGAGTTTGGCAAAGATCAACAAGCAAAGCACCGCGTTGATTGCGCCATAGGTACCAAGCAGGCGGTGAGCGGAAAACTTCCGCAGAAGCGCAGTCCCAGTGAAGCGCCCGATGAGAAAGAGCAA
>CAXUNV010000333.1:0-723 GCA_964252355.1 uncultured Chthoniobacterales bacterium
GAATGACGGCAGTCCGACGCAATGGCGAATCGTTGCGATTCGGAACGCCAAGTAAAAGTCTCCAGTCCCCTGGCTCTTAGTTAACTGTGGCATCTTCCGGGTTTCTAAGGGCGGCCCCCCTCCGGTGACCAGGACAACTCTCTCGGTGAATGCGTTCATGCCAGCGTCGGGCGTTCGCGTGCGCGCGAACGCTCCGTGCAGCCAACCTACCCCGGGTCATCCGACCGCCGTCCGCACTTTGCCTCAACTGCCGTGATCCGCCTCTGAACGGCCGCGCACGGCGTTCGGCCCGCGGTCGCCGCGAGCGTCGCGTCCGTTCAATCCGGAGGCTCAGACGGCTTGAATCAATTTGTCATCAGGCGCAGCGACACACCACGCCGCAGGCGGGGTCGGGCAGGACTAGCCCCAGCGCGCGGAGCTTGCCGGCAAGCCGGTAGCACGTCTCCTCGTGCTCCGCGGCCCAGCGATGGCCGCCGCGACTGGCTGTCTCCTTTTAGAGCCGGCCGACGGCGCAACTTGGTACCTTGGCCTGCTGAGCGTCCACCCGGACCTGCAGGGCCGGGGAGCGGGGACTGCCCTTCTTCGCGCGGCGGGGGCGCGGCGCACGGCGTCTCCGGATGCCGGTCATCGAGGCGCACGGAGACCTGATCGCGTGGTACCGGCGGCGCGGCTACCCGCCGCCGGGGGCGCGCGCCGCGGGTCCGGACGCCGCCCCGCGCGTCG
>CAXUNV010000333.1:733-5640 GCA_964252355.1 uncultured Chthoniobacterales bacterium
CCAGCGGGGCCCCGGGAGCCGGTCGGGGGGGGTCCGGGGGGGGGGCCACCGCCCCCCCGGGCGAGCGCGCCGCGTTTCCGTACGACGACCCGAGCGTCGGCCGGCCGCTGAGGGTCGACCTTCATTTCCTCGTTCTCGAGAAGACCATCCCGAACACGGGAAACGCCGTTCTTAGGGGAAACGGTGAGTTGGCCGGCAAGTACTGCTTTCAACAGGGCCCCCGGCACGTCCGGACCGCCAACGCACCAAGACAGCCCGACCGCACCGACCGTCGTCTCGTGCTTGAACCGCATCCCTCAGGACATTCCACCTCGCGGTAGGAGCATTCTTTCGAGTGCGATTTCGCGACGTAGCGCGCCCCCCACACCAAGCGTGCAAGCCTCGTGCGACGAGTGAGGACCGCGCGTGGCGACCCGCAACGTCGGCATAGCGGGTCGCGGTGGCATGGCCATTCTTTCCCTGGCGGCCGTGCTGCCGCTTACCTCCTGACCGGGCCTTTTATTCGGCACTTCCGCGACAAGCCTGCGGCGAGAGGTGACCTAAGTAGAAGCGGAGGATCACCGGTGATGGCTCATCCACCGTTAAGTCGGATGAAGGACCGCATGGCGACCAAGCCTTCGTCCAGATCGGAGCGGCCATAGCCGAGCCGGAAGCGATCGGTGGAGATCGGGGTCAGAGCCGAGGCATAGACCGACGAGGGCAGCAGCAAGGCGCCGACTTCCTCGACCAGGCGCCGGCAGAAGTCTTCGACGCCCTCTGGTCCCTTGTAGCGCGGAAACAACGTCACGCCGCCGTCGGGACGATAGGCGTCGAACAGGTCCGGAAACTCGGCGAGGAACGCCGCCGCCTTGGCGTAGCCGTCCCGCGCGATGGCACGGGTGCGCTCCAGCACGGCGTTACTCCGGTCCAGCGCAAGCAGAGCAAGGCGTTCGGAGGGACCGCTGTTGCAGATGGACAAGTAGTTTTTGAAGCGCGCCATGCGCCCCAGCAGCGATCGGTCGCGGCAGGTGATCCAGCCGATCCGCAATCCCGGCAAGCCGTAGGTCTTGCTCATCACGTTGAGCGATACGCCGCGCTCGTAGACGTCGGCCACCTGCGGCAGTCGCTTCGCCGGATCGTGTTCGATCAGGCGATACACCTCGTCCGAGAAGAGCCACAGACCGTGCCGGCGACATAGCTCGACCAGCACGTCGAAGCGGTCGCGTTCGAGGATCTTGCCGGTCGGATTGTGGGGAAAGCTGATGTAGACGGCGCGCGTGGCCGGCCGGATCGCGGCTTCCACCTGGTCGATGTGCAGCGTCCAGCCATCGCTCTCGTCGAGCGCGACACCGGTCGTCGCGCAGATGGAGAGCGGTACCGTCTCCGCCGACTGGTAGTTGGGCGTGACCACCACCGCGTGGGCGTCGCCATCGAGCACGGTGTGATAAAAACAGTAGATGCCCTCCTCTGCGCCCGCGAAGCAGAGCACGTCGTCGGCCGCGCAACGCTGATAGGTCGCCGCAATCGCGGCGCGCAGGTCGGGCGCGCCGCTGGGTTCAGTGTAGTGGAGACGCAAGTCGAGCAGGGTGTCGAGAGGGTCCGGCTCGTCATCGCGAGCGCCGCCGTTCTTCGGCAACGCCAGAAGGTAGCGTACCGACAGGGATTCGGCGTCGGACGCGGTCATGTTGTAGCGCGCCTTGAACTCCCAATGCCCGACATAGATTTCCAGCTTGAAGTCCGGCAGCGCGGTGCGACCGACATCCAAGCTCCACGGCCCCCCTCCAGCGGTAGCTTCCGGCATGCGGTTGAAGCCTGCGGTTGTGTCCGTCATCGCAACTGCTCCGATCTAATCCTGCAAACCCGATGAACCGTCATGACTACGATGCGATATCAGTCCTTCGCGCCAAATCGGCGCATTCAGCTCGTTGCCCGGAAACCTGATTTGTGGCAGAAGGCGGCGACGGACACAACACGCGAAAATCGGCATTTTGGCGCCTAAACGCGAGCGCCTGCGGCGACATCACGGAGGTTTCGGCTTTACCACCGCCGCACTCGTCGGATGTGCCGCCGGATAGGGAAATACCCTCACAGACCTTCGCCCCTTGCGCAAATCAGCGCAGTCGATCGTTTTAGACCTCGCGTTTGATCGTTTCGGCGACAGCCTTTCGATCGACCTTCGTCGATGCGTTCCGAGGTATCTCCGCCGCGACTGCTACCAATTCCGGAACCTTGTAGTCGGCGAGCTTTCCCTTGGTAGCGTCGAGGATGCTCGTAACGTCGCCGGCCTTGGCCTCGTTCTTTAGCACGAGAAGCGCGCCGACCCGCTGTCCGAGCTGCGGGTCATCAATACCGGCAACAGCTGCGTCAGCCAGCAGTGCATGGTTGCACAACGCCTCCTCGACCTCCATCGGCGAGACGTTCGCGCCTCCGCGCACGATCAGGTCTTTCGTTCGTCCGATATAACGGAGATGGCCGTCCTCGTCCTGACAAAACAAGTCACCGGTGTGGAACCAACCGTCCGGCATGCTTTCGATCTGCTCTGGTGCGAGCCAATAGCCTGGACTGGTCGTCGCTGAACGGATGATTAGCTCCCCGACCTGGCCTTCCGCGACCGGCTTGCCGTGCTCATCGATCAGCCGCACGGCGGCATCGGCTTTCAGGCGGGTGAAGGGGCCGACCCTGCGTGCGGGAAGGCCGGCGCCGCCGTCCTCCGTCGCGGCCCAAAGGGAGACGAGTGGACGACCCATGACGGACTGGAACCGCGCTTCAATGTCCGGGGAACAGACGTCACCTGCCGAAAAGCAGAGCCGCAAAGAGCTGACGTCTCGCCCACGTTCCTGCTGCGCACGAACCATCGCATCACACATGAACGGTAGCCCGAAGAGAACCGTGCATTTCTCGCGCTCGATCAGGTCAACCACCCCATGTGGGTCGAACGTTGGCAACAAGGCTAGACATGTCTCTTGCTGAAGCGCGCAGGCGACTTCGTAGAGTCCGCTAGAATGCATCAGTGACGTAGTGGTCGGGACCACGTCGCCGGCTCGGAATCGCTCCTCCGGGAGACCCGTCACGAACGCCTTGAGCGTTTCGTGCGTCCAGACCGTCAGTTTGGGTACGCCTGTCGTTCCCGAGGTTGTGAGCAGGGCCGCCGGGTCGCCCAGAACGGGTCCCGCACGCGTGGCATGCGGGAAGTCGCATCGCCACATCTCTTGCGCAAAGTGTGCATAACAGACGAGGCCAGCCCGCTCTAAACACGGTTCCCACGACAACCAAGATCAATTGTCGATTGGTGAGGCGTTCCTTGCCTGAACTGCCGTAAAGGCGCCCGATTGGGCTACAAAATGGACATGCCGCGGATGCGGCGGTGGCCCAGGCGCGTCAACGCAACGCCTGCTTGCCGTCTTAAACAACGATCACGGCGGTTCGGGCAAAGATGACCGCCGGTAGGTCTGAGCCGGGCCGGAACGGAGGTGGCAACAGGCTGCCAAGATGACCGTGCCCTTGTCAGACGGGGCGTCTAACCCACTCCGTCGCGCGCGGATCACCTTGGGATTACCCCTCGTCGGGCGTCCAGCGTAGCGCCGGCGTCTCGCCGGTAACGGAAGGTGCGCCACTGAGGGCAGGCCGGAGCCAAGGTGATGGCAACCCGCCCATTTACCGGGTAGCGGGTCAGTTTGCATTGATTTGGGTCAGCGCAGCGCCACTACGGTTGCGGTTTGAGGCGCCTCCCAAAAGAGACGATCAGGTCATTAATCGTTGTCGGAGCCTCGACGTGAGGGAAATGACCAAGGCCCTGAAGTCGGACGACCTCCGACCGTCGCGCGGTCTGCTCGTTGATCATGCGGATCCACGGCGACATCTCCTGGGCACCAATCGGCCTCCGCTCGCCTCCCGGCTCTTTGTAGGTGGACTGAAGAACCAGGATCGATGAGCGAACGGATCGAAGCGCGCCGGCCGCCTCAGCGGCGTCCCAGTGCGTCATGTCCGCCATCAGCTTCGCCGCGCACTCGCTGCTCATTTCCTCCGCGCGCTGCAGAACGAGCTTGCGAAACACCCCTGGCGTGGCCTCGCTGAACATGCCGGCGAACTCGCGCATCAGCAGCGCTTTGTTCTCGTCGGCGGACCGGCTCTGGTAGCGCCTGACCGCCTCGGCGGCATCACCGACCGCCCGCAGACTCCCCTCAATCAACACCAGGCCTTTGACCGCCGTGGGCAATCGCCGCGCGGCCTCAAGCGCGATCCGGCAGCCCATGCTGTGACCGACCAGGACGGCGTCGGGCAGCGCGGAAGCGCGCCTCCCGTCGTTCACGGCTTCCGCCATCTCGACGATCAGGGACCCCGCCGCCGGTTGAGCGTCTCGGTGGATTGGGAGCTCTACGGCGACGACGTCGGCCAAAAGGCCGAGGGGCTCTAGTTGGGCCGACCAATCCCCGGCACTGCAACCGAAGCCGTGGATGAGGATGAGCTGCATTCCTCGGCCTTTGGCACCTTTTTTCACTTGTTCAACCCCGCCCTTTACATGGCCCCCGGTGTCGCGCTGTCGACCACTGGGCTGGAGCGCCGCACGCAGTTCCACCACAGCGGCGCCGCGAGAGGTCGAGTTGCTTCAGCCGATCGGAGAAGTGCGGTGCCTCCAACAAAGGAAAGCTTAAGCATGAGCAGTGAAGCTGATTCCACCGCGCCGTCGCCGCTGCCCGCTTGCAAGCTGGTCCAGGCCGGCGAGAGCTTTGTCGACAAACAGGCGCTGACCTATGCGGTCGGCATCTCGGCCGAATCCGTCGGCGCGCGGGGCATCCACCTGCAGACCGTCACCATCCCGCCCGGCGCACGCGCCAAAGCTGTTTTTCATGATTAGGAGTAAACCGAGATCTACTCCCTGGCCGGCACCTCGCACGTCTGGCACGGCAACCGTCTCGAACACCACGCCA
>CAXUNV010000334.1:0-5638 GCA_964252355.1 uncultured Chthoniobacterales bacterium
GGTGCCGACCCGGGTAACCCTGCAGGCTTTTCCGTTCTTCGTCGCGCCCCTCTCCGCCAACCGCACTCTTCTGGTGGGGCCGCCGGCTCAAACCGCCCGGCATGCGCTTCTCCTCGAGGGCCGCCCGGTTTCGCCGGCCGGGTTTTCGCCCCACCGGATCGATGGTCTGGTGCGCGCTGGTCAGGATGCGGGGGTCGGCTCCGCGACCTCGTCGGTCACCACTTTGAACGTCTCGAGCGTGTGGGTGCCAAACAGCATGGGGATGGGCACGTCGACGGCATCGCGGCCCCGGCCGATGACGATGCGCCCGATCCGACGCCGGTTGTGCCGGGCGTCGAAGGTGTGCCACCGGCCGCCAAGGTAAACTTCGAACCAAGCGCTAAAGTCCATCGGGTCAGGCACGGGCGGCACGCCGATGTCGCCCAGGTAACCGGTGACGTAGCGTGCCGGGATGTTGAGGCACCGGCACAAGGTGACGGCCAAGTGCGTGAAGTCGCGGCAAACGCCCACGCGCTCGCGGTAACCTTCGAGCGCCGTCCGGTTGGCACGCGCCTGGAGGTAATCAAACTTCAAGTGTCCGTGGACGAAATCAGTCACCGCTTGCACGCGTGCCCAGCCCGGCGGGACGGGGCTGAAGGTGCGCCAAGCGAAATCCGAGAGTTCGCTGTCGACCTCGCAATAGCGGCTGGCCAGAAGGAACTGAAAAGTCTCTACCGGAAGCGAGCGGACGTCGTGCTGGACCGCGTCGGGCGCCTCCGGATCGGGCACGCCGGGGTCGCGGATGAGCGCTTCGTTGCGGAAACGCACCACGCCGCCCGGCACGTTCACCCGCCCGCACCGGTTGCCAAAGCTGTCGAAGTACCATTCGACCGGCACCGCGGGTTCCACCTCAAAATGCTCCGGACCGACGAGGTCCGCCTCCCGGGATGGGTGCACCCGCAGCAGGTAAATCACCGCCGTGGGCACCTGGACTTTCAACGCGACGTCATACCCGATTCTGATCAGCATAAATCCTTTTGTGCTGGGTTTGACCACCTCAGGACGACGCGCGCCAGCAGCCGGGCGCCAATCGCCAGCGCCCGCTCGTCGATGTCGAAGCAGGGCGTGTGCAATGGGGTGACCTCCGTTCCAGGTGCACGGGTGCCCAGGTTCAGCATGCAACCCGGGATCCGGCGCGCGTACTCCGCGAAGTCCTCCGCGCCCATGCTCATGCGATCGCTCGTGACCACGGCCGCGTCGCCGACCAGCCCGCGCGCGACTTCCGCGCAAGACCGCGTCAAGGCTTCGTCGTTGGCCAACCCCGGCAGGGGCGGTTCGAACCGCGCCTCGACGCTCGCGCCTGACACCTGGGCGGCCCCGGCGCAAACCTGCGCCAAGGAGTCACGGGCGCGCACGGCCGTTTTCTCATCCACGGAACGGATCGTCCCTTTCAGGGCCACCTCGTCCGGGATGACGTTGGACGCGTGCCCGCCGTGGATCGAGCCGATGGTGACCACCACCGGATCGCGCGCATCTTGGTTCCGCGGCACCGTTTGGTAGATGAGGGTGACCAGCTGCGCCGCCGCGGCGATCGGGTCAATGGCGGCGTGCGGGCGGGCGGCGTGACCGCCCCGGCCCCGGACTGCCAAAACAAAATCCTGGCACCACGCCGTCCGCGGTCCGGGCGTCGCGCCGATCTCGCCGGTCAGGCGGTTCGGATCCACGTGCAAGGCGACGACGGCGCCGGCGCTTTGCAACGCGCCGGCCCGGATCATCTCGAGCGCGCCTTGGCCAACTTCCTCGGACGGCTGGAACAACGCCCGCCACCGCGGCGGGCCACCCACGCGGTGCAAGGCGAGGGTGGCCGTCAGGAGAATGGCCGTGTGCGCATCGTGCCCGCACGCGTGCATCACGCCGGAGTGCCGCGAACGATACGGCACTTGGTTCTCCTCCCCGATCGGCAAGGCGTCGAGGTCGGCCCGCAACGCCAGGAGCGGCGGTCCGGGGTCCGCCTCGGACCGCGCGGGCATTTCGGTAAAGAGACCACGCCCTCCCGGACCCATCCGGAACGCGATGCCGGCTTGCGTGAGCGCGTCGGCGACGAACCGGGTGGTCTCCTTTTCCTGACCACTCAGCTCCGGGTGCGCGTGCAGGTGACGCCGCGTTTCGGTGAGGAACGGGCCGAGGCGTGCCAGTTCCTCATCGATGACGGCAAAGGCTTGGTCCAGGTCCGTCACGGGGTGGGGGAGGTCACGGTGCGCCCCGTCGCCTCCGCTAGGTGCAAGGTGTGGATGGCCGCTTCAATCTCCGTCAACGCTTCGGCCAACGCTGGACTCAGGCGCACCAGGGTCGGCACGGCCCCGCGCAGCGTCGCCGCCATTGAGCGCAGCAGGTTTTCGGTGCTGCCAAACTCCGTGACGCGGAACACGCGGTGCTTGTCCCAAGCCTTGCCCTTGGCCTCTTCGCTGGTGAGGGTGCCACCCCGGATCTGCACGAGTTGGCGGATCAGTTCACTCGCCATGTAGCCGTCGCGGCCATGGTAGCGGCGGTCGGCTTGGCGCAGGCGCTCCAAAGAGTTGATGGTCCAATCCTCGTAGTAGAGGCGCGCCGCGGTAAGCACCGCTTCGCAACCTTCCGCCGTCGTGGCCAACTCCTCGATCACCCGGCCGAGGTAACATTCGTAATAACTTTCGGCGTCAGCGTACCGCTTCTGGAGCTCCGGCGAGGCCCGGAACCGGTTCCGCATGGCCATGACCTGGACCGAGTGCACCATCTCCTCCTGCAGGGCCGACCGAATCCGCTGGCGGTAGCGGGCGACGTCGCCTTCCATGAACTCCCAATCTGCGAGCAGCGGGTAATAAAAGGCCGTGATGTTCACGTTACCCAGGTTGTGCGCGTTGTAACAACACGCGAAATAAGGCGGTTTGCGTGGGCGCCCGCCGCGCAGGCGCACCTTGGCGCGGGAGACCGAAAACCGGATCCCGAGTGCGTCCAGCGCCGGCTTGATGCGCCGCATCTCTTCAAAAAAAACCGTTTTTGGGCGGACGGACGCGCCCACCGCTGTCGCACAAAGGTCAGCCCGCTCAAATGCCACCATGTGATCTGTTCCCAAGTTCCACCCTGTCTCCGGGTCTGGATCGCCGCACCCTACCCATCGGTTTCAGGCAAGCAACCAGGGGCGTGATGACGAGGGTCCAGTCGGGCCATGTTCTGAGTATCGGCACACCGCGTGCCAAGTGATGGTTTTCAGATAAAACTTTTGTCTGGGGACCGCTCGCAAGAGAAATTTCGTCGGGACGACCCCTCCGGACGGGTAATCGCGCCTGCGCCTTCTTTCCGTTGCGTTCTGGGCCGTGCGCAGGAAGGTCGGGGATGGATGCGACCCGCCGGGCGTTGCCCCGCCTCCAACACGTCACCATCACGTTCCCGCCGGGCGAAGGCGCAGCGCTCCGCCGCTTCTACACCGCCGCGGCCGGTCTCGCAGAAAAGCCGGTCCCGCGCGTGATCAAACCCCTGGGCTGGATTTGGTTCCACACCGGCGACGCCGGCGTGGAACTCCACTGCGTGCCGGACGACAAGCTCGCCGCGGCCGACAGCCGTCACCACTTCTGCCTGCAGGTCGACGACTTGGCGGCGGCGCGCCGGCGTTTTGAGGAAGCCGGCTGCGAGATCGTGGAGGCGCAGCCCCTGCCGCTCCGGCCGCGGTTCTTCACGCGCGATCCGTTCAACAACCGCATCGAGGTCACGCAGGTGGAGGGCGATTACCTGGCGGCCGGCGAAGGCGCGGACTGAGTCCTCGAGGGTTCAGCGGGATCTCCGGGGCCAGCCGGTATCGCGCAACGCCGAACCCGCGAAGGACCCCGGCCCGCGCGGCCCGGGGCTAAGCCCGTCTCAGAAGCGTCCCCAGGCGGCGGTTTGTGCGTCCGCGCTTTTGCCTTAAGGTGTCGGGCTTTCCCCAACGCCGGGATGCGTCTTCCATGAGTGACAAGCTGTTCGCCGAACTGAACCTTTCCCCAGCCCTGCTCCAAGCCGTCGACCGTCTCGGGTACGAAAAGGCTTCGCCCATCCAGGCCGGAGCCATCCCGCCGCTCTTGGAGGGACGGGACGTGATCGGCCAGTCGCAGACCGGCTCGGGCAAGACCGCCGCGTTTGCCATTCCCATCGTGGAGAAGGTTGACCCGGCGTTGCGCGCAGTGCAGGCCATCATCCTTTGCCCCACGCGCGAGCTCGCTTTGCAGGTGTCCGAGGAGGTGTTTAAACTCGCCGCGGGCAAGCGCGGCGTCCACGCCGTGCCGATCTACGGGGGCCAATCCTACGAGCGTCAGATCCGCGGCTTGCAAGGCGGGGCCCAAGTCGTCGTGGGCACGCCCGGTCGGGTGCTCGATCACCTCCAACGCGGCACGCTGCGGCTGGAGGCGGTGCGCATCGCCGTGCTGGACGAGGCCGACGAAATGCTCGACATGGGCTTCCGCGAGGACATCGAAACCATCCTGCGAGCGATCCCGCCCACGCGCCAGTTCGTCTGCTTCTCGGCGACGTTGCCCCGGCCGATCCAGGAACTGATCCGCACCTTCGGCCGCGACCCGGTCAGCGTGCGCATCGAGCACAAGGTCCTCACCGTGCCCACGGTCGAGCAGACCTATTACGAAATCCGTGGCCGAACCAAAACGGAGGTGCTCACGCGCATCATCGACCTCCAAGACCTGAAGCTCGGCATCATCTTCTGTAACACGAAACGCATGGTGGACGAATTGGCGGACGAATTGGCCGCGCGCGGTTATTCGGCCGACCGTCTCCACGGCGACATGAACCAAGCGCAACGCGAGCGCGTGATGCAGAAGTTTCGTCACGGCCAGTTGGAGTTTTTGGTGGCGACCGACGTGGCCGCGCGCGGCATCGACGTCGACAACGTCGAGGTCGTCTTCAATTACGACCTCCCTTGGGACGAGGAGGATTACGTGCACCGCATCGGTCGAACCGGCCGGGCCGGACGTTCCGGCAAGGCGATCTCGTTCGTCGCCGGTCGGGAAATCTACAAATTGCAGAGCATCGAACGCTACACCCGCATCAAGATTCCCCGGCGGCAACCGCCTTCCCTGGAAGAGATCGAGGAGAAACGGACCAACGCATTCTTCGAACGGATCCGCGCAGCCCTGCAGCGGGACACGTTTCATGCCGAACAGGGGCTCGTCGATCGCCTGTTGGAGCAGGGTTTCCTTTCCACCGACATCGCCTGTGCCGCCATCCAGGAGTTGCGCAAAGAGGACGGGCGCAAACCGGAAGCGGCACCCCGGGCTTCCGGGCAGGCTTGGCCCGGCCGCGACCGCGATCGTCGGCCGGAGGGCGACCACCGACCCCGGTACCACGCGGCCCGGCGGCGGTGAGGCTAGCGTTGCTGATGCTGCGTGCTCATCGCCGCGTCCAGTGCCAGGGATGGGTAGGGCAAGAGTTGTCATGCGACCCGCCCGCGACGCTGCGCGGAGGCTTGGAAGGACTTTCCCCACCCTTGGAGGGGCGCAGCCGTGGCGCTGCGGGCGGGGGACGACGCCGGGCGGCCCGACCAGCGTACGTGGCTGCAAGGATGCATGGCCGCCTTTGTCAGACGGGGCGTCTAACCCCCGCCCCGCCATGCGGCGCGGACCTTCGGCGGGTCCAGCAG
>CAXUNV010000335.1:0-1790 GCA_964252355.1 uncultured Chthoniobacterales bacterium
GGTAAAACCGGAGCGCGTCGATGCGCGAAACCAACCGTTTGAGCGGGTAAACCCCGCCACCTTCCGGCAACGCCGGATCCTGGATGAGGTAATCAAACCCGCTTTTCCCCACGATCACGACGAAGTGGGTGGTCCCGCTCGGCAACCGCACCCGCACGATCACCGGATTATCCCGCAGCAGGTTGGCATCGATCAGGTAAAACGACGGCAAATCCTCGTAATGCGCGCCCGACTGACCGGCGTAAGCCGCCGCCTTCTCCCAATAAAGCCAACCCTCGGGCGTGTAGCCGCCGTGGGTGGTGAGGTAGCGGTTCAGCCGGGACGGGTCGATCCCCGTCGGGTGGCGATAGGCCAGCACCATCGCGGCACTGGTCAGCGCGCAACCTTCGGCGGCCAGCGTAGCCGGGGTGGTGCCGAGCGATTCCGCGGCCCAACGCCGGTCGGCTTGGCTGAAATGTGCCACGGGCAGCACGCGCCCCACGACGAAAGGCACCCCGCCGGCGGCACCGATGGGGCGCGGCACGAAATAGTACGCACTGCCGCCGGCCAGCAACGCGACGACCAGCAGCGCGCCCACCCACCGGATCGATCGCGTGCGCCGTCCAGCGCGGACCGGACGCTTGGGACCGTGACTCACCTCGACAGGCATCGGACGAAAGCTTAGCTGAAAACCGGAAAGACGCATGCCCGTTCCGGACCATCCCTCGCGGCGACGCCGCTTGGGGCCGCCACGCGACTAAACGGCGGTTGCTGCCATTAGGTTGCTTATGGTAGGTTTGGTTTTAGGGCAACCGTCTGCGGCGGTGCGGGGCAGCATCGGCGCGGGGCCCGTGCATGAACCTAAGCGCCTTCCAATACAACCGCCGGGTGTTGCAGATCGTGGCGATCGCGGTGCCCATCGTGGTCGCGGCGGTCTTTTACCTCGTCACCCGGCAATTGAAGACCGAACAGGACGGCACGCTCCTGGCGCTGGGTCGGGTGGCCGCGGAGAGGACGAGCGTGGCGGCCCTAAGCGAATCGCTCAACGCGGCCGAGAGCCACGCACGCGGGTACCTGCTGACCGGTGATGCCCGCTACCTCACGCCCTTTCGGTTCGCCCGGATCGAGGCGTTGATCCTTTTGCCTTACCTCGATGCGCTCACCCTCGGTCAACCAACCCGGGCGCGGCGTTTCGGCGAGGTGCGCGCGCTGGTCCGGGAAAAATTCGCCGAAATGGGGCGCACGGTCGGCGAAGTGGGCGCGGGCCGCTTGGACGAAGCGCGCCAGGCGGCCGGCGCGCACGCCGGCTTCTCCTTGATGCAGTCGATCCGGGCGAAGCTTCAGGCGCTGGAAGTCGACGAAGGCACGCTGTTGGAAGCGCGACAGAAGGTCAGCGACGCGAAGCTGTACGTCCGGGACAACATTTCGACGGGCCTGCTCTTCCTGGCCACGGCGGTCGTGGTGGGCGCCGGCATCTTGCTGCTGCGCATCCAACAACTCCAAAGCATCATCACCATTTGTGCCTGGACCCAGCGGGTGAATTACCACGGGCGCTGGATGCGCATGGAAGAGTTCCTTTGGGAACGGTTCCGCGTGAAGGTCTCCCACGGCATTTCCGAAGAGGCTTTTGATGGCGTGATGGGCATCGTCGGTAACAAGCTCACCGTCTCCGACAACCGGGCCGATCGCACGGTCGGCGCGAAGGAAGAGGATGGGCACCAGCCGGCGCGTCGGGGCTGAGGGTCAGCGGCGGCGGCAAGCCACGCGCCTGCCTGACCCGCTCCGGGGCGCCACGATCCTTCTGCTTTGGG
>CAXUNV010000335.1:1800-5638 GCA_964252355.1 uncultured Chthoniobacterales bacterium
CCGCCTCCCCCGCCGCGGGCCCCCCTCTTCGCTTGGGCGGTGGGGGCGGCCCGGCGGCGCCGCCCACTTCCCGTGGGCGGGTGAACGCCACACCCTCTGGCGGGTGCAGGGCGAACACAACGCGGTCTATCTCCTCGGCTCGGTGCACGTCCTGCCTCGGGAAAGTTACCCGCTCCGGCCGGCCCTGCTGCGCGCCTTGGACGAATCTCACTCGGTGGTTTTCGAGGTGAACCTGGCGACCTTCAACGCCAAAGCCGTCGCCCGTGAGTTCGGCCTGACGGGCGTCTACCCGCCGGGCGATCGCCTCGATCGCCACGTCACGCCCGGCACCCAATTGCTGTTGCGGCGTGCGTTGCCGGCCATCGGCGTGGATTGGAACCGCGCCCAACGTTTGCGGCCGTGGTTCTTGGCCGAGGTGTTGAGCACACGTTACCTCGAGGCGTTGGGTTTTCGCCAGGACCTCGGCGTGGACGAGTATTTTTACCGTTTGGCCCGCGCGCGGCACAAAGCGGTCGGCGGGCTTGAGACGCTGCGCGACCAAGCGCGCATCCTCACCGGGTTTGACGACCAGCAAAGCGAGGCATACCTACGCGCGACCCTTGGCGGGCTGCCCGCCTACTCCTCCGCGCTGCACCTGTTGGTGAACGCGTGGCAAGACGGCGACGTCAACCTGCTCGACCGGTTGCTCAACCAGAACGCCCGCAGCGACCCCGCATCGTTTCGCGTGATGTTTTCCGATCGCAACGCGAAATGGCTGCCGGTCATCGAGCGGTTCACGCACGGCCACAGCAACGTGTTGGTCATCGTCGGCGCCGGCCATTTGGTCGGCGCCGAGGGTGTCGTGCAGACGTTGCGCCGGCGAGGTTACCGGGTCCGGCAGCTTTAGGAAGGCCAAAGGCCAAATGACAAAGGCCAAACGGGGACGGGCGCGCCATTCCTCCTTTGGCCTTTCTCATTTCGCCTTAGGGTTTTGGCCTTTCCGACTACTCCCGCAGGCTCTCCGCGTCGGCGCGGAACACGTCGGCGATCTTTTCGATTTTGATGAGGTTGGTCTTGCCAGGCATGTTGTAAGGCGTGCCGGCGGCGATCGTCAGCACGTCTTCGGGGCGCGCTTGCAGGATGCGGATGGCCGCTTCGGCGCTGAGCTGGACCAAGTGCGTCGTGCCGGTGAGCGCCGGGGCGAGCGCCGGCTCGACGCCCCACGTCAGGGCCATGCGCCGGCAGGTCTCTTCGCGGGCGCAGAGCGCAATGATGGGCATCCGCGGCCGATGGCAAGCGATGCGCCGCGGCGTGGTGCCAGCCGTGGTCGCCGCCACGATCGCCCGGGCGGAGACCGAACCGGCGATCATCGCCGTGGCGTGGCCCACGGCCGCGTCAAGGTCGGGGGTGCCGGCAAGCGGGCCGGGGCCCGGCAGTTCCCCCTGCAGCCACGCGTGTTCGGTGCGCGCAGCGATCGTTGCCATCGTCGCCACGGCCTCGGCGGGAAACTTGCCGACGGCCGACTCGGCCGAGAGCATGACCGCGTCCGTTCCGTCCAAGATGGCGTTGGCGACGTCCGCGGCCTCGGCGCGGGTGGGCTTGTGAAACGAAGTCATCGATTCGAGCATCTGGGTCGCGGTGATCACCGGCACCCCCGCCCGGCGGCAGGAGGCGATGATCTGCTTCTGCGCGATCGGCACGTCCTCAAAACTCATCTCCAAGGCGAGGTCGCCCCGCGCGACCATCACTCCGTAACACTCCTTGACGATGTTCTCGATGTCGGTGAGCGCGTTCTGCCGCTCGATTTTGGCGATCACGGGGATGCTCGACCCGCGTTCTGCCAACGCTTGCTTCAAGAGACGCACGTCCGAGGACGATTGCACGAAAGATAACGCCAAAAAATCGAGTTCCTCGCGCACCGCGAAATCCAAATCGACATAGTCTTTCGTCGTGAGAGACGGCAGGGAAACGAGCCGATTCTTCAGGTTGACCCCTTTGTTGCTGCGCAACTCACCACCCCGCAACACTTCGCACACCACCTCTTGGTTCGGCCGGACGTCGAGCACCTCAAGCTCGATGTTGCCGTCGTCCAACAGCAGAACCGTCCCGTGCGCCACGTCGCGGCTGAGGCCTTTGAAGCTCACGCCGATTTTGGAGGCAGTCCCCACCACCGGCTCCGAGGAGAGCACGAGCTTGCTGCCCCGCGTCAACTCCACCGCGCCGTCCGCCATGTCGCCCACCCGGATCCGGGGCCCGCGCAGGTCGCCGAGGATCGCGACAAAAACCCCGAGCCGGTCGGCCACGCCGCGGATCCGTTCCACCAACGGCTTGGCGTCTTCCGCCGAACGGTGGGAAAAGTTCAACCGGGCGACGTCCATGCCCGCCTCGATCAACCGTCGCAAGATCTCCTCGCCGTCGCTTGCCGGCCCGATCGTCGCGACGATCTTCGTCCGTTTTGCAGGTCGTGCCATGGGCGCCACACTGGCGTACGGCCCGAGGCACCTCAAGCGGGGATCCGGCCGGCATCGCCGGACGAAGCGTAGAGGCGCTGCGCGATGGCTCACCTCGCCGAAAGGGAAATTTTGCTCACCGAATACCGCCGCCTAACCCGGCTCGAACTGCCGGCCGCAGCCGCGCGGCACCGCTGGCACTTGCGTTACGATCACTGCTTCATGCGGATCATCCTCGACGACCTCTTCGGCGATTGCTGGTACCGCCACCTCGACCGCCGCAAGGGCTCTGCGGAGAGCCAACTCGCGGTGGCGCAGCTGCGACGTGCCGTGGAAACGGCGCGCGCGCTGCTGCGCGACGGCGAGCCGGGGTTGCGCGCGTTGGACGACCGGAGTCTCGCGTGGCGGGGTAAACGCCGTGCCGGTTCAAGGCACGGCGGGGCGGGCGCGTGAACGGAGGGGCGACAGAGGGGGTCGGCGGCTCCCGCTTCAGTCGCACCGTCTCAACCGGCTTTGCGCGACGGACGGCGCCAAGGCCACGGAAACCGGCTTGCCTCAGACGCATCGTCCTTCTTCTCTTCAAGGGAAGGTGCGACTGCGGAAGTCGCTGGAAAGGTGGCCGTGGCCGGGGCTAGCGGTTCGGGGGCGGGCTGCGCCGCGCCGCGGGCCAAGGCGTCGTCGAGGCTTTTCAACAGGTCGGCTTCGTTGAACGGTTTGGTGATGAAGCCGGTCACGCCGCACCTCGAGGCCTCCGGCGCCACGGTCGCGGCGTCGTACCCGGACATGAGCAGGGCCGGTGCTGCGACACCCTGCGCGCGGGCCGCTTCGCACACGTCCAGACCGGTGCCGTCAGGCAGGCGAAAATCCAACAGCAGCAGGTCGTACGGGCCGTTGGCTAAAATCTCCTGGGCTTCGGCCACGCTTTGACCCGACGTGACTTCGTACTGCGAGCGGACCAAGCGCGACACCACGCGGCAAAGGACCGGATCATCGTCGATCAACAACAGGCGGGCAGGGCTGGTCATGGTTCAAAACGGGCCGCACCGGGGTACGACTCACCGCACGCAAAGAACCACGCCTCGCACCGAAGTGCAAATACAAGATCCTTTGCTTTATTCAGATTGATAAGAAAAATCGCAATTGGCAGGGAATCGAGGCTCTCGGGCGGCCGTCGAGAGGTTCGGTCTGGTGGGGAGACGCCGCCGAGCGCGCCACATCACGCCGCGGGTAGAGCCACTCCCCTCGGCACAGATCCACCACTTTGCCCAAAGTTGACGCCGTGAGTCGCCGTTCTGCGACCGTCAGCGATCACCAGAGGGCGGTCTCCGCAGGATTGCTGGATCCGATGGTGCCCCGGTGCATGCCCGTTGCGCTAAAACCCATCGCGTACGCGCCCCCCGGCGCGACGG
>CAXUNV010000336.1:0-5636 GCA_964252355.1 uncultured Chthoniobacterales bacterium
GGACTGAAGACGAGCCACGCCAAACGCCGAACGGTCTTCTTACCCGACGATGGCTTGGCGCAGGCCCACGCTCAAATCTTCCAAACGGACGGGCTTGGGCACGCAACCGTGAAAGCCGTAGGACCGGTAGTTTGCCATGATCGGATGGTCCGAGTAGCCGCTGCACACCAGCGCGATCACGTCGTGGTTGATCTTCCGCAGGGCAGCGATCGTCTCCTCGCCCCCCATCCCGAGCTTGTTGACCAAGTCGATGCAGACCACGTCGAAAGGGGCTTGCGCGGCCGCCGCGTCGGTGAAACGCCGCAAAGCTTCTTCGCCCGTCGCGGCCGTCTCCGCGTGGTGTCCGAGGCACTTGAACATCCTCGACAGCAACTCGCGCAGGAGCGGTTCGTCGTCCATCACCAACACGCGCAACCCAAAGCCGCCTCCGGCGACCCCGGACGCGTCACCGGCGCTCGCGCCGGATGCAGCCGAGCCCGGGGAGGTTTGGGGAGCGGTGGCGACCGGTGGCCGCGACGGCGGCGGCAAGGACGACGACGGAGGCGTCGCCGGCAGGTAGATGGCGACGGTGGTGCCCTCCCCGACGACCGAACTGATTCGTAAAAGGCCGTCGTGCTTGCGCACGATGGCGTGGCAGACGCTCAAACCCAAGCCGCTCCCGTGAGTGCGCGTGGTGAAGTAAGGGTCGCAGACGTGCCCAAGGTTTTCGGGGGCGATGCCGCACCCATTGTCGATCACCTCCAACTTGACGAAGCGCGCCGCGCCCGCTGGACCCCCGGCCGGCGCATCCGCCAACTCCTCGGGCGTGCAGTTGCGGGCACGCACCGTGATGCGTCCGTCGGTTGGCGGCAAAGCTTGGACGGCGTTGCGCACGACGTTTTCCACCACGCGCCGGATCTGGTCCCCGTCCACTTCGGCCATCCAGAGATCGGGCGCGATCTCCAGTTCGTAGCGGCATGACGAAGCCGACCGGTCGTCCTCCAACAGCAGGTGGATCTCCTCCGTCAACAGAGCCCGCAGGTCGGTGCTTCGGCGGATGGGCTCGCCTCCTTTGGAAAAAGTGAGAAAGTCGGTGGTGATCGCCTTGGCGCGGTGCACGGCCGCCTCAATCCTCGCAAAGGCGCGGGCATGCACGTCCGGCGGGTTGTCGGGAAGACTGGCCAACGAGGCGTTGCCGGCGATGATCGCCAGGATGTTGTTGAGGTCATGCGCCAAACCGCCTGCCAACGTCCCGAGGCTTTCGAGACGCCGCGCCCGCTCCAGTTCGGCGGCGACTTTGAGTTTTTCGCTGACGTCGCGGAAGACGATCACCACGCCGAGCGTGCGTCCGTCGCGTCCGTCGCGGATCGGGGCGGCGCTGTCATCAACGGGGATGAAATTCCCGGAACGGGAGCGCAACAGGGTGTTGTCTTCCAAGATGACCGTCCGCTTTTCGGCGAGGACACGCTCCACCAAGGCGGGACGCTCCGCGCTCGTCTTGGCATCGAAGAGCGAGAGCACTTCCCTGAGGGGCTTGCCCAGTGCCTCCGTGTGCGACCAGCCGGTCAAGGTTTCGGCCACCGGGTTGACGAACCGAATCGCGCCAGTGTCGTCGGTGGCGATCACCCCGTCGCCGATGCAGGAAAGGCTGGTGGAGTACCAGCTTTCGCTCTGACGCAGTTGCTGGTCCAATTGGCGTTTGACGAGCGCCATCTGGATGGTGGCGTGCAGTTCGCGGCGTTCGAACGGCTTGGTGAGGTAACCGAGTGGAGCCGTGGCGCGGGCGCGCGCCAAGGTGGCAGGGTCGGTGTAGGCCGTCAGGTAGATCACCGGCAGATCGAGGCGTTCACGGAGTTCGCGGGCGGTCTCCACCCCGTCGCGGCTGGCTGCCCCCAGGTTGACGTCCATCAAGACGAGGTCGGGCTGGAGCGTCGCGGCCAAATGGAGCGCCTCGCCCCCGGACGAAGCGATGTCGGGCACTTCGTAACCGAGTTCCTCCAAGCTGTCCTGCAAGTCGCGGGCGATGATGACTTCGTCCTCCACGACGAGCAGGCGGGCGGGTTTGGCGTCAATGGTCATGCAGAAAGGGCTGAAGCGGCCAGGGGCGACCCGTTTGCCGAGGCAGCTGTGGGGCTGCCTGCGGGCGGCAAGCCACCGCTCGGGAAAGAGACCCGCAGCGTCAGCCCCGCGCCGGTGCCTGCGTCGGTCGGGCGCAACTCGAACCAGCCGCCGATCTGTTTGCTCAAGTCGCGCACCAGCCGAATCCCGAGCGAACGGCGCGCCAGTTCGGCCCCGCCAGCGGGGGTGAACGCCGACGCGGGCACGCCCACGCCGTCGTCCTGAACCTCCAGACGCAACCACTGGCGCCTTCCGTCCCCGTTTTCGTCACCGTGGAGATCATTCCCACGCTCGGAAGGGCTGACCGAGCCCAGGTTCACCCCGTCCACCAAGCGAGCAAGTGCCAGGGTTACCCGGCCTTGCCGTCCGTCGGGAAAACCGTGTTTGAAGCTGTTGGTCAACGCCTCGTTGACGATCAGGCCGCAGGCGATCGCCACCGGGGCGTCGAGCTGGTGACCCTCCTCCAATTGGAAAGTCAGCGATACCCGGTTGTGTGAGCGGAAGCGTTCCGCGCCGAAAGTTTCCATGAGGTTGCGCGCCAGGGAACGCAGGTAATCGGCGGCTTCGATGCATTCCAAGTTCGCCGAGCGGTAAAGCTTCTCGTGCACGAGCGCGATCGAGCGGACGCGCCCCGCCGATTCTTGCAAGGCTTGCACCGCGGGGGTGGACGTGGTGCGCCGGGCTTGCATGGCAAGCAAGCTCCCGATGATTTGGAGGTTGTTCTTGACCCGATGGTGGATCTCTTGCAGGAGGACTTCCTTTTCGCGGAGCGAGCGGAGGGCCGCTTCCCGGGCCTGCTGGCGCGCGGTGACGTCGTGGATCACCGCCACGGCCCCCAGCCGCTGCCCGTTGCCGTCTGCGAACGGCGCCGCGTTGAGGCTGAGCGTGCGCTCGGGTCCGTTCTTGGGTAGGATGAGAAACTCGCGGTCGCGCAGCACCTCGCCCCGCAACGCGCGGGCCAGCGGATCCGCGTCTTTGCGCACCCGCGCGGCACCGCCTCCCGGCAAAAGGTCGAAGTATTCCGCCCAGCGATGGATGGGCGGTGGGGAGTCGTCGACCGAGAAGCCGTAGAGCGCAGCGGCGGCCCGGTTGCAGTGGGTCAGATGGCCTTGGGCATCGCAGGCGACGACCCCCGCCTGCAGGTTGTCGAGCAGGGCGCTCAAGAACT
Organism: uncultured Chthoniobacterales bacterium; assembly: GCA_964252355.1. GTDB lineage: Bacteria > Verrucomicrobiota > Verrucomicrobiia > Chthoniobacterales > JAFAMB01 > CAXUNV01. The sequence goes on from CAXUNV010000336.1 coordinate 3,266, forward strand.
CCCGTTCGCCGCGCAACGCGGCCTTCACCCGTTCACGGGCCGTCACGTCGATGGACATGCCCGCCACCAGCGTGCCGCCGGTCCATTCGTCGTGCAGCGGGAATTTGTATGACAGCCAGTGCGTCATGGCGCCATCCCTGCGCGGTACGGACTCCTGAACCTGCAAGACTGCCCCTGCGGAGAGTGCTCGCCGGTCATGTTCCCGGAGGGTGCTCGCGGTTTCCGGCCAGAGTTCCGCGTCCGTTTTCCCCAAGCTCTCTTCGCGTCGGAAACCGAAAAGCTGCAGGAGCGTCTGGTTGGCGTAAACCAACCGGCCGGCTTCATCCTTGATGTAGGCCAGCGCCGGGGTGTTCTCCATGAACGCGGTGAAACGCGCTTGGCTGGCGCGCAGGGCGGCTTCGGCGCGGCAGCGCTCTGCAAACTGGGCGATCTGGCTGGCGAGGGCATCCATGGTCACCGTCAACTCGGCGTCGGGGATGCCCGGCTCGCGACCCAGAAACAGCATGACGCTGCTGGGGGTGTCTCGCGCACCGATGCGCAAGGGGAAGGCAAAGGCGCGATGCAACCCGGCTTGGTGCACTGCCTCGGCGTCCATGAAGCCGCGCTCCCCGGCCAGCGCGTACTCCCAAGCGGCAGCCCCGTCGGCCCACACCCGCCCGGGTAGGCCCTCGCCGGTTGCAAAACTCCAAAGGCGCGCCGCTGCCGCGAATGCCTCCGAGGCCGCTGACTCGACCCCAGGACCTGGACGGTGCCACTGGTGGCTCAAGCGCAGCCGGTTGCAAGACTCGTCCACCGTCCAGAGCTGGCCCATCTGCCAGTCCAAATGTTCGCCAATGCCTTCAAAAAGGCGGGGGGCGGCTTCCGGCAAGCAGACGTCTTCCGCCGCGATGCGTGCGACGGCGTGCTGCACGATCAGCCGACCCTGCGCCCGGCGGCGGTCGGCCACTTCGCTCTCCAAGCCCAGGTTGGCCTGCGCCAGCGCTTCACCGAGCGCGTGGCTGCGCCGGAGTTCCCTGCGCACCAACCAACCGCTTCCGACCAGCAACGCCGTCCCCATGGCGTTGCCGACCAGCAGCACGGCCTCGGCATTATACAAGCCGATCGAACGCGCCGCGCCACGTTGGCGAAGCAGCTGGTCCTCCACCTCGATCATTTCCCGTCCTTTCGCGATCACCGCCTCCATCAAATCGCGCCCGCGAGCGTCGAGGGCCAAAGACTCGGGGGTGTTGCTGCCGACCGCTTGCCATTGCGCCAAACGCTCCTGCGTGACGGCGAGTTTCGCGCGGATGTGCGCTTCCAACTCCTCGCAATTCCGCCGTTGCGGCGGGTTATCGCTGACCAGATTGCACAGCGTGGTCAACCGGACGGGCAGCGACGCGACGGCCGCTCGGTAAGGCGTCAAATAAGAATCCTCACCCGTGGCGGTGTAATCGCGTTGGCTGCTTTCCGCCGCCTGTATTTCAAAGAGCGTGTCGTCCAGCTGCCTGATCACCTGTTGGGTGTGGGTCACCCAGTCGTCCGACGTGAGGAAACGCGCGGCTTGCAGCACGAAGAACAACGCCATGCAAAGCAGGAGGGCGATGCCAAACCCGAAGCCCAAGGCCAGCGGGTGGATCGCCGGCGCCCGCCGGCGCCACCGCACGCGGACCGAGGCCTCGTGCGCGATCGCGCGGAGCGCATCGAGCTGCGTCGGGGACAACTGTCGCGGCACCAAGTCAAGGACGCACAAAGTGCCCAACCCGTAACCTTCCGGCGAGCGCAGGGGAATGCCGGCGTAGAAGCGTATGCCGGGTTCTCCCGTCACGAACGGATTGTCCGCAAAACGCGGGTCCACCGTGGCGTCGGGGACGATCAGCGGTTGATCCGGGGTGAGCAAGGCGTGCGCGCAGATCGACTGCTCCCGGGGTACTTCGCCCAGGTGAAAACCGAGGCGGCTTTTGAACCACTGCCGTTTGCCGTCGAGAAAGCTGATGTGCGCGATGGGTACCCCGCACGTCTCTTTCGCCCGCCGCGTCAGGTCGTCAAAGGCCGACTCTGGGGGCGTGTCGAGGATGCGGTTGGCGCGCAGGTCGTTGAGGCGCTCGGCTTCGTCGGACGGCAAAGGTGCGGCGGGCATGGATCAAACAGGGCGGCGTCGGTGCAACGCGAGGTTCTTCGGTGGGTCTATCGGCTCGCGGAGAAGCATCTTAAGGTCGGGTTGCGGGAGGGGCGTTCAGCCTGACCTGACCCGGGAGGGCCGGTGTGCCGCCTTTGCCGACGAAACCGGCGGAGCCGTCCCCCCCATTGGTCCCCACGGGTGACGCAGGGAGCGCGGTGGCCCGGCCCGCCACGGGGCCCCGCCCGCACCGGTGCGCGACGCCCGGCCCGGGGC
>CAXUNV010000337.1:0-5619 GCA_964252355.1 uncultured Chthoniobacterales bacterium
GGTCACGACAGAAGTTTGCCGTGGAAGTATTCGATGGTGCGGCGGATGCCGTCCTCAAAGTCGACCCGCGGTTCCCAGCCGAGCAGGGTACGCGCGCGAGTAATGTCGGGCTGGCGCACCTTCGGATCGTCGACCGGCAAGGGCTTGTGCTCGATCTTGGATGTCGCGCCCGTGATGTCGCGGATCTGTTCGGCAAACTGCTTGATCGTCATCTCGCGCGGGTTGCCGATGTTGACCGGTTGGTGATAATCGCTCATCGCCAGCCGGTAGATGCCGTCGATGAGGTCGGAAACGTAGCAAAAACTGCGGGTCTGGCTGCCGTCGCCGAAAACCGTCAACGGTTCATTTTTCAACGCTTGGCTGATGATGGCCGGCACGACGCGACCGTCCCGCAGGCGCATGCGCGGTCCGTAGGTGTTGAAGATCCGCACGATCTTCGTGTCCATGCCATGCGAGCGGTGGTAGGCCATCGTCATGGCTTCGGCGAACCGTTTGGCTTCGTCGTACACGCCGCGCGGCCCGATGGGGTTGACGTTGCCCCAGTAATCCTCGTTTTGCGGGTGCACGAGCGGATCGCCGTAACACTCCGAAGTCGACGCGAGCAGGAACGTGGCGCCTTTGTCCTTGGCCAACCCCAGGGTATTGTGGGTGCCTAATGCCCCGACCTTCAGCGTCGGGATGGGATGTTCCAAGTAGTCGATCGGGCTGGCCGGCGACGCGAAATGGAACACAAAATGGACCGGTCCCGGCACGAAGATGTACTCGGAGACGTTGTGCCGGATGAACTTGAAATCGGGGTTGCCTGCAAGGTGCGCAAGGTTGTCGGGGTTGCCCGTGATCAGGTTATCGACGGCCACCACCCGGAACCCTTCCGCCAGGAGCCGGTCGGAAAGGTGCGAGCCGAGAAAGCCGGCCCCGCCGGTCACGACGGCGATTTTCTTTGAGGACTGGGTGTCAAACATGGCGAGGAAAGAGATGAACCACTAGGGCGGACCGCCGCGTTGTCTAGGGAAAACCGCCGGGCGCAGGGGTTTGGCGAAACACGGTGGCAAGGGAGGTAACGACCGCAAAGAGGCGAGGTTAAGGGTTCCGCGTCCCGCGCGGGAATCCGCGGGCGACGTCGGTGGGGCGAAAACCCGGCCCGCCGGGCGCAGCCGCGTCGCCAAGCAGCGGCCCGGGGCGGTTTGAGCCGGTGGCCCTACCAATTAGGCAGGATTCGGTTTGGGCGAGGCCCGCTCGAAAAACCGGGGCTGAAGGTGCTAAAAGGGTGGTTTTGGCCGGCTCAACCCGCCCGGCAACCTTCTTTTCTAAGTGGTGACTCGGCTCAGCCGGCCGGGCTTTCGCCCCACCGGGTCGCCCGCGAGCTCCTCCGACCCCGCTCGGAACCCGCAACCCGGAGCGCGGAACTCGGAACTGCCAACCGCGCGGCGCGCGCCTACGGCTTGGCGCCGTAGGTGTGCCGGATGTCTTCGGCGTGTTCCACCCAGACGGCGTCTTCGGCGATGTTGGTCGCGTGGTCCCCGACGCGTTCCAGCGCGCGCGCCACGAAGATCAGGTCGAGGAAGGAACGGATCGACTCGGGTGCAACCGCCATCCGCGCGGTCAATTGGTCGCTCAACTCGCCGTTCAACCGGTCCAAGTTGCGGTCGCGCGGTTTCAGCTTGAGGGCAAGTTCGATGTCGCCCTCCACAAACGCGTGGAGGCTGTCGCGCAGCATCCCTTTGGCTTCGCGGAACATCGGCTCGATGAGGGCCGTTTCCGGCAGGGAAGGTTCGGCGTTGAGCCGTCTGCCGCGCCGGGCGACCGCCACGGCTTGGTCGGCCACCCGTTCCAGGTTGGCGCTCAGCTTCATCGTGGAAATGACCTGCCGCATGTCGGACGCCACCGGGTGGAACCGGATCAACAGTTCGATGCCCGACCGGTCGATCCCTTTCTCCAAGGCGTCGATCTCCTCGTCGTCGGCGACGGTCTGGTTGCAGAGATCCGTGTCGCGCTTCAACAGGCCATTCATGGCGTTGTCGAACAGGCGTTCGGTCAGACTCGACATCATCAAGACGTCGTTCTTGAGGGTGTTCAGCGCCAAGTCGAAGCTGCTCTGGATGTGTTTGCCACGCTCAGGCATAGAAGAAGCTAGCTCGGTGGCGTCCCCCGTCCACCGCGGGCGTTCGTTCATCCAAACGCCGGTAGACGTCCTGTGGCGGAGACGTCACGGTCCACCCCGGGGAGCGTCCGTCGGCGGTCATGTTCACATCCGCTCGGGCACCCCGATGCCCAGCAGGCCCAACCCCAACGCCAGGGTCCGCGCGAACCCGTCGCACAACGTCAGGCGCGTGCCGCGCAAGGGTTCGGGGGCGGTCAGCACGGGCGACTCTTCGTAAAATGCGTGGTACACGGCGGCAAGTTCGTAGAGGTAGTTTGCCAGGACATTCGGCCTGAAACCGTCCAAGATGGCCGGCACCACTTCCGCGAACCCAAGCAGTTTTTTGGCCAAAGCCAAGTCAGCCGCTTCGGTCAGGACCAAGCGCGTCGGCGGGGTGAACCTCTCCCCCTCCGGCAACCGCCGGAAGATCGCCCGGCTGCGCACGTAGGCGTTCTGCAGGTACGGGGCGGTGTTGCCGTGCAACGACAACAGTTTATCCCAAGAAAAGACGTAGTCGGTGAGCCGGTGCTGGGAAAGTTCGGCGTATTTGATCGCGCCCAGGCCGACGATTTCCGCGATCGCCTGCCGTTCCGCCGCGGGCAGCTCCGGGTTCTTTTCCGCCACGAGCGCCTCCGCCCGCGCCACCGCCTCCCGCAAAAGGTCGAGCAGCGGCACACTCTCGCCGGAGCGCGTCCGCATGAGTTTGCGGTCCTCGCCCAAGATGCTGCCGAAGGCGATGTGCTCGAGTTCGGTGCGGATCCCGAGGCGGCGCGCCAAGCTGAAAAGGAGTTTGAAGTGGAGTTGTTGCGGGGCACCCACCACGTACCAGATCGCGTCGGGCTGCCAGCGTTCGATCCGGTACTGCAGGGTTGCCACGTCCGTGGCGGCGTAGCCGAACCCACCATCCGACTTCTTTATGATGAACGGGTCGTCGGAGAGCTTTTTATCCCAGTAGACGAGGGCCCCTTCGCTCTCCTCGACGATGCCGGCCTTCCGCAAAGACCGAGTCAACTCCTCGAGCTTGCCGTGGTAAAAACTCTCGCCCAAGATCTCGTCGAAGCCGACCCCAAGTAGCCGGTAGACCTCTTGGAAACCTTCCTGAGACCGGGCCACGCACTCGCGCCAGATCGACAAGTTTTCCGGGTCGTCGTTCTGCAGCTTCACCAACTCCTCGCGGCAACGCGCGAGCACGGCGCCGTCCGCCTTGGCCGCGGCGTCGACCTGGCGGTAAAGGCGCAACAACTCGGCCACGGGAGCGCCGGCCAGCGCCGTCGGGTCAAGGAAGTGTTTCCAACCGTAGATGACCTTGCCAAACTGCGTGCCCCAATCACCGAGGTGGTTGTCCGTGATGACGCGGTGCCCAAGGAAGCGGGCGACCCGGGCGAGGACATCACCCAGCGTTGTCGAGCGGATGTGCCCGACGTGCATCGGTTTGGCGACGTTGGGCGAAGAATAATCGATGACGATCGTACGCGGCGCCGGCTCGACGGGCACGCCCAGCCGGTCGTCGCGGGTCATCTCGGCCAAGCGCGCCGCCACAAACGCCTCACCCAACCGGAAGTTGATGAACCCGGGGCCGGCGATTTCCGGGGCCGGGCCGAGGTCGGCCATGTCCAACGCCTCAACGATGCGCGACGCCAGGGCGCGCGGGTTCTGCCGGAGGGGCTTGGCGCTGACGAGCGCGACGTTGCTTTGGTAATCGCCGAAGCGCGCGTCCGACGCCGGTGCAACCGGCGGAAATTCGCCGGCATCCACCCCGATGCGGTCCAGCGCGGCCCGGAGACGCCCCTGCAGCGTCGCGACCACCGACCCCATGTTCAGGAGGCCTGGGCGCGCGGCGCCCGGTGGTCGAAGATCGAAAGGATCTCGTCGGCCGAGTCGGCGCGGCTGAGTTGTTCGCGCACCGACTTATCGTTCAGGAATTTGGCGATGGCCGCGAGGGTCCGCAGGTGGATCTGGAACTGGTCCTTTGGCACGATAAACAGGACGATGAAACGCACGGGCGAGTTGTCGAGCGAATCGAACTCGATGCCCGTGGTGGACCGGCCGAAGGCGGCGACGACTTCCGACACGCAGTTGGAGGAAGCGTGCGGGATGGCGATGCCGAACCCGATCCCGGTGCTCATCGTCTCCTCGCGCTGCCGCAACGCCGCCAAAATCGGTTCGCGGTCGGCGGGCTCCACGCGTCCTTTGGCAACCAACCGGTCGATCAGCTCAACGATGGCGGCCCACCGCTCGGTGGCTCGCATTTCAGGGATGATTTGGTCTACAGATAGTAAGGAGCCTAGAGTCATAGCCCGCCGCCAAAGATCCCGCACAGTATCAGCGGTGCCTTCTTTGACAAGGGGTTTCAGGGGAAACGCCCCGGCGCCGCGCGCGCCGGTTTCGCGTTGCAACCCTCTGGCGTTGCGATAGTACAACACGAGCGCCCAACCGAGGACCAAAGATGAAAATCGTGATGGCAACGAGCGAGTTGGCCCCTTTCGCCACGACCGGCGAGCTGGGGAAAAGCGTGCAGACCCTCAGTGTGGAACTGCGCAAGGCGGGCCACGACGTCAGCGTCGTCCTGCCGTACTATCGGTCGGTGCGCGAGGGCCGTTTCGAGGTGCAGGCGACCGGCGTCGAGTTCGAGGTGAACCTCGGGGGCAAACGCGCGTCCGCCGAAGTCCTCCAGACGCGCAGCCCGGACGGTTTCCAAGTGTTCCTGGTGCATCGGGACGAGTACTTCGACCGGTCGGCCATCTACGGCGACCGGCGCGCCTACGAAGACAACGCCGAACGCTTCATCTTCTTTTCCAAAGCCGTGCTGGAGCTTTCGCGGCGACTGAGCCCCACGCCGGAGGTCGTCCACGTCCACGATTGGGCGACGGCGCTGGTGCCGGTTTTCACCAGGGAACGCCAACTGCCGTTCCGGACGGTGCTGACGATCCACAGCCTCGAACACCAGGGCTCGTTCTGGAGCTTCGACTTCGCGTTGACCAACCTGCCCGGCCATTACTTTGGCCCGGGCGGTGTCGAATTCTACGGGCGGTTGAACTTTCTCAAAGCCGGCATCCTCTACGCCGACGCCTTCACGCTTCCCGGCGCGCCCGCGCTACACGAGGCCTCCAACCCGGAAGGCGGTCAGGGCCTGCATCTGGTCCTCCAAGAAAATGCCGCGCGCGCTCACGGCATCCCCGCCGGCAACGATTACGCGCTTTCCAATCCCGCCTTTCCTCCGTTCACCCCGGCGGCACCCGATTTTCTAAAGAACAAACGCGTCCACCGGGACCACTTCGCGGCGGCGCACAACCTCCAGCTTAAAGCGGACGGCCTGCTGGTGGCGTTGCCGGCGACGGCGGGCGGCGGCGCGGCGCTCGCCCCGGTGCTGCCCAACCTCGACCTGCTCCTGACCGGACCTTTCCGGGTCGTGCACCTCGGGCCGGTGGCGCCCGGCCAGCAGGCGGCCGCCATGGTCGCGGCGCGCCGTTATCCAGAGG
>CAXUNV010000338.1:0-5604 GCA_964252355.1 uncultured Chthoniobacterales bacterium
GCTCGAGCAGGTGGCCGTCCGGGTCGCGGAAATAGACGCTGACGCCGCCTTTGGGCCAGCGAAACTCGCTTTCGATGGCGACGCCGCGCTCGGCGAGCCGCGCCCGCCACGACGCCAGGCTCTCCTCCGGGATCCCGAAACCGAGGTGGGCAACGCCTGCCGTGCCGTGCGGCGGGATGTTGCCGAAAGGGAGCACGCTGCCGTGCGGGTCGCTGCCCCGGACAAAGAGCAGCAGCACGCCCCGGTTGCCGGCGTCGAAGGCGCAGAAGCGCGCGTCGGAACTCATCACCGGGTAGCCGAAAAGGTCGGCGTAAAAGGCTTGGGCACGGGGGAGATCCTCGACGGAAAGGCAGGTCTCGACGATGGCGCTGGGGGGCGGCAACATGCAGTGCAAGATAGCGGAACGCGGTGGCGATGCACGGGCCAGGCGTCCCGCCCGTCATGGATCGCGGGTGATCCCGGAATCGCGCTTTACCTTTAGAGCGGCCCGGCGGCGGGTAAGGCAAGACACCTCTTGCCCTACCTGGCTTCGGGTCGAATCGGGGGTTGCAAAGCAGGGCTGCCGTCCTCTCATTTTGATCTTGGTTCTTCGGAGGCGCGGTTAGCTCAGTGGTAGAGCACTACCTTGACACGGTAGGGGTCACAGGTTCGAACCCCCGCCCGCAACGCTTCGCGACGCTTTACAAGGGAGTGGGCTGGTTCTAAGACGCTCAGCGTAGCGATGCGGGCGGGCTGTATCGCGTGTGATGGATCGGGCTTTTGTCTACACCTACGTGCTGCTTTGCTCCGACGGCGAATGGTACGTCGGTCACACCGTTGATTTGGAGCAGCGGCTTGCCCTGCATGCTGAGGGCCGAGTCCGCGCCACCGCATACCGATTGCCCGTCGTAATGGTGTATTACGAGGCTTGTCGCAGCTTTGCGGCGGCCGTCGCCCGAGAGCGCCAGCTGAAGACGGGTTTTGGCCGCGCGTACCTGAAACGGCGCCTTGGGACGACTTCCGGCCCGGATTAAATCGGTCTTGCAAGGCCGGCGAGGCTCGATACGGTATCGTCCTCGGTCCCGAAAGCGCGGTTAGCTCAGTGGTAGAGCACTACCTTGACACGGTAGGGGTCACAGGTTCGAACCCTGTATCGCGCACCACCTTTGGAAAGGCCTCCGGCGTTTTCCGCCGCCCTCCATCCAGCGCGCGGGACATAAGCCCAACACGTCTAACAGGAGCACGGAAAGGTCGTCCGCGTGACGCTGGACGGAAGTTAGCTCGGGCGCGTGAGCGGTTTCGAAATCGACGAGCGCCGCGCGCGCCTGGTCGACATCAAAACCGATGCCGGGCAGGCGTTCCGCCCAGACGCCACGCTCGCCGGTGACGAAGGAGGCGCAACCCGGTCCGGGGAGTAGGAGGAAGTCGCCGAATTCCTTTTCGCGCCACCGCCGCAGGTGGCCCTGCGCGGAAAACTAGGCCCGCCCGAAGCGCTCCGGGGCGTCCTGAAAAAAGGCAAGGTGAAAGTGGCGGCTCTGACAAGTTGCCGTGCAGGGCGAACTGAGCTAGGGATTGTTAGGCGATTCTTAACCGTCGGCTACGCGCGGAAGCCAAGACGATGCAGCAGACACCGAACCCCCGTACGATGCGAGCCAGTGGGATCACATCGCCGAGGGCAGCCTAGACCTTTCCCACGGCAAACTCCAGGTCCACGAGTGCACTGGAGGTCCCGTTGCTCGGTTTGCCGTCGCGCCCGGCACTTACCGAGTGCGTGCGTTTTACGGCGCACTCGGCAGCACTTCGCCCTGCGCTTGGAGGGTGTCGGTCAAGCGCTCTAAGTCATGCCCCCAAGCGAACCTGCCGCTGATCCCACGTTCGCAGAGAAGCGCCTTCAACAGCTTCTCGAGCGCCTGCTGTACCCGTTGGCCAAAGATATCCGGCTCCTTGAGCACGTCCGCTGAGTGCAGCAGGCGTTCGTGCGCGGCTGCCGAACGCGATGATTCGAACCGGCCAATCGAATCTCGCTGCGCGCTTTGCGCAAGGGGAGGTGCGAGGGTTGGACCCGAACACGCCCAATCAGTCAGTCACGACGGAGCGTGCCCCTCCCGGGGATGGACGGAATGGCGCGGCCATCGCCTCGACGGTTGTCACCGCGGTGCGTTTCTTCTACGATCGTGTCCGTGAAGCCGGTTCCGGGGACGCTGGGGGCGGGCGGCGCGGCTTTTCAGCCGACGCGTTGGAGCGTCGTGAAAGCCGCGCAGAGCCAATCACCGGAGGAGGCGCGGGCGGCGTTGACCAGCTTCTATCAGGATTACTGGCCCCCACTCTACGCCTTCGTGCGGCGGCGCGGCCATTCGCCCAGCGACGCAGAGGACCTGATCCAAGCGTTCTTTACCCACCTGCTGGAAGGGAACGCCCTTCGTCGGGTCGACCGCGAGAAGGGGAAGTTGCGGACTTTTCTGTTGGGGTCGCTCCAGCATTTCCTGGCCAACGAGTACCACCGGGACCGGGCGTTGAAGCGGGGCGGGGCGCACCAAATGGTCTCCCTGGAGGAGCACCACGCCGAAGCGGAGGCGGCGGCCCTGGCGGCGCCCGGCATCGAAGACGGCGCCTGGTACGATCAAGCCTGGGCGGTCGCGTTGACCCGGCGCGCTTGGGAAGCGGTTCAGCGCCGGTACACCGGCGAAGGGAAAGGACCGCTTTTTGAGGCGCTCAAGCCGTTTCTGCTCGCCGGCACCTCCCCGCCCAGTCACGACGGGGTTGCGGCGAGTCTCGGCATCCCGATCGCCACGCTGCGCACCCACGTGCACCGGCTGCGCCAACGGTACCGCGAAACGGTGCGCGCGGAGGTCGCCGAGACGCTCGCCGAACCCGGGGAGATCGATGCGGAGATGCGTCACCTGTTTCGCGCGTTGATGTCATGACGCCCATCCGTTTCGTCACCGCACTCTCTTGTTGCCATGGACCCGGCTGTGCCAGCCACCAGAGACGCCGGCGTTTGCCCGTCGTGCCGCCGGCCGTTGACGTGGCGCGGCGAAGGCGGGGAATGCCTGCGGTGCCTTTTCGGTTTGGCCCTGGCCGGGGATGATGAGTCCGAACCTTTGGCCGGGGAACCGGCGAGGCCGGGCTGGCGCTACGGCCACTTTGAGGTGTTGGCAGCCGAGGACGGCTCGCCGCAGGTGCTCGGCGCGGGCGCGATGGGCACGACCTACCGCGCGCACGACACGGTCCTCAATGCGCCGGTCGCGCTGAAGGTGATCGCCGGAAAGTTCGCGGACGACCTGGAGACCCGGTCCCGGTTCCAACGCGAGGCGCGCGCGGCCGCCCGGCTGCGGCATCCGCACGTCGCGAGCGTCTTCCATTACGGCGAGCAGGGGGGCGAATGCTTTTACGCGATGGAGTTGGTTGAGGGCGAGACCTTGGACGAACGCGTCCGCCGCGACGGCCCGTTGGTGCCGGAAGCCGCACTGCGGTTGGCGACGCAGGTCGCCCAGGCGCTCGCCGCGGCGGAGGCCCAAGGGATCGTCCACCGCGACCTCAAACCGGGTAACCTAATGCTGGCGCGGGGCGCTCCCGGCGAAACGCCGTCGGTGAAGGTCATCGATTTCGGCTTGGCCAAGGCGCTGACGGGCGAGGAGGTTCTGGGGGCGGGGGATACCCGAGGCTTTGTCGGCACGCCGGCCTACGCCAGCCCCGAGCAGTTCGCGGCGGAACGCGCCGACCGTGCCGAGCGCGTCGACATCCGTTCTGACATCTATTCGCTGGGCGTCACCCTCTGGTACGCGCTCTGCGGACGGACGCCGTTTGTTGGGGAAACCCTCTCCGAGACCCACCGCCGCCAAGTCGCGGCGCCGCTGCCCGTGGGGCAACTCCGGGCCGCGCGGGTCCCGCGCCCCGTCCGGGCACTTCTCCGGGCGATGCTGGCGCCCGTGCCGGGCGACCGTCCGCAGAACCCGCGGGAGTTGCTGGGGCGGATCGCCCGGTGCGAGCGGCACATCGGGGTCGCCCGGCGCCGGCGGCGAACCCTGCTCGTCGTTGCGGCGCTTCTTCTGGCGGTGACGGCAGCGGTGGCGGCGCTCCGGTTGCAAAAGCGCGCGCCGCCCGAACGTTCGCTGGCCGTCTTGCCGTTCGAGAATCTCAGTGGGGACGCCGGGAACGCCTACTACGCGCAGGGTGTGCAAGAGGGACTAAACGTTGAACTCGCCCGGTTGGGCTCCCTTAAGGTCGTGGGCACGGAGAGCGCTTCCAAATACCCGCCGGGAGACCGCGACCTCACGAAGATCGGGCGCGAACTCGGCGTGACGCATTTGGTGGAGGGCGGTGTCTGGCGCGGCGGCGGCCGGGTGCACATCTCCATCCATCTGGTCGACGTTACTGGCGCGCCCGCACCGCCGTGGAGCGCGACTTACGACGGACCCTTGGAAGGCATCTTCAGTTTACAGGGAGAGATCACGCGCGCCGTGGTTCGCCGGTTGCAGGCCACCCCGAGGACCGGCGAGACCGCTCGGTTACCGCAGGCTCCGACCGCCGACCTGACCGCGTACGACCTCTACCTGCGCGCTCGCGAGAGCCCGCCTTCGGTGGCGGATGAACGGGCTTCGCGTGAGAAGGCCCGCCGGCGAATTGCGCTGCTGGAGGGAGCCGTCGCGCGCGACCCGCGGTTTGTCTTGGCTTATTGCGATTTGGCGACGGCGCACGACACGATCGTCGGGTTGAGGTTCGGCGCGGAGCCGGGTGAAGTCCGGGTCGGGGATCACGTGCGTGCGGCGGGGGAGGCGCTCGCGAAGGCTCGCCAATTGCAACCTGAGGCGGGAGAGGTGCACTTGGCGACGGCTTACCACGCGTTCTGGGTGACGCACGACCAGGGTCAGGCGGCTCGGGAAGCAGACTTGGCGCGGCGCGCCCTGCCCAACCACGCGGCGGCAGAGTTCCTCTACGGCCGCGTGATCCGTTTGGCCGGCCGTTGGGACGAAGCGGTGCAAGCGATCGAGAAGGCGGTGGCGTTGGAGCCGCGCGACACGAACTACCGCGAGACCCTCGCCGCGACCTACGGGCAGCTGCGCCGATACGAGGATTACGACCGCGCGTTGGCCGAAGACATCGCCATCACCCCGCCAAGCGAGTTGGCAGACCTCGCTTTGTTCCGCGCGCTCGGTCCGCTTGAGGCACGCGCCGATTTGGCTCCATTGCGCGCGGCGTTGGCGGTTCCACCTCCGCCGAACGACCCAGGAGGTGAGTTGCGGACAAATTACGAACTGGTTTTGAAAGTGTTCGAACACGATGCGGGCGGCCTCTCGCGACTCTTGGCAGCGGGCGGTGAACGTCACTTTCTGATCGTGGGATTCGATTACCCCAAGGCGTGGTTTGAGGCACTGGCGGCGCGGTTGCGCGGCGACGTCGACGAGGCGCAAGCGGCGTTCAGCACGGCGCGGATCGAGGTCGAGAAATCCTTGGCTGAGGATCCGGAAAACGACCGGCAGTTGGCGTTACTTGCGATGGTTGACGCCGCCTTGGGACGCCGGGAGCAAGCCGTGCAGGAAGGGAGGCAGGGGGGCGCGCGCCGGCCGGGGGAGGCGCGGGCGGGGGGCGGCGCCAGCCGGCGGGGCGGGCTATGGGGGGGGGATG
>CAXUNV010000339.1:0-5597 GCA_964252355.1 uncultured Chthoniobacterales bacterium
GGCCTAGAGGATCAGCTTGCGGCGGACGCTGGCCGCCGCCCAGGCGCAAAGCACGACGGCAAAAATCGCGAGCGCCAGCAGGTGCAGCGCGACCTCCCCCGGACGCCAATCGCCCCACGCCGCCAACTGCATGAGTCGCACCCCGTGGTAGAACGGGGAGAACTGGACCACCGGCGCCAACACGGACCCCGGCGGCACCGGGAAGAAGACCCCGGAGAGGAAGTAGATCGGCGCGATGAGAAACGAGTAGACGGACTGGAATTGGTTGATGTTCCGGACGAACACCGCCGAGAGCAGGCCAATGGCGCCGCACGGCAACGCCAACAGGCCGCCGATCCACGGGAAGATCAGAATGGCCACCGGGTTAGGCAGCAGGCCGAGCGCCACCAGCACCAGCCCGACGCCAAAAGCCATCAGGGCGGCCCGCAGGAACACCCAGAGGAACTCGCCGATCACGACTTCCCGGACGCCGATCGGGGTGGTGAGCATGGCCTTGAAGATGGCTTCGAAGGTCATGCGCACGTAAAAGCCGTAGCTGCACTCGAAAAAGGCCGTGAAGAGCGCGGTGGATGCCGCCAGACCGGGGGCGAGGTACTGGGCGTAGGAATGCCCGTGCACCTGCCCGATGAAGGGTGACAACCCGAGCCCAAGCGAGCCGAGGATCAGGGCCGGGTCGGCCAGGGTCGGCGAGACGTTCGCGATGAAGTCTTGGCGGTAGACGGTCCAGTTGCGGACGACCACGTGCCAAGCGAGTTGGAGCGAGGGGGCGACGGCGGCGTTACTCATGGTCGCCGAGTCCCTGCCCGGTGAGTTTCAAATAAACGTCCTCGAGGTTGGCCGGCCGCAGCTGCAGGGCGTGCACGCCGGCAAAGGTTTGGAGGGCGGTGAGGTCTTCCAAGGTGGGGGTGCGCACGCACGTCTGGTGACCCTGGGCGAAAACGGGCCAATCCCGGCGCAGGTGGGGGCGCAGCTTCGCCTCTTGGCCGGCGGCGAAGTAGCCGACGAAGCCTGGGGCATGTTCTGCGATAAGGGCTTGCGGTTGCCCGGCGGCGATGGCGGCGCCGCGGTTTATGATCACGACCCGGTTACAAAGGATTTCGGCCTCGTGCATGTAATGGGTGGTGACGAGGGTGGTGCGGCCCTCCTGCCGGTATTCCAAAACTTTTTCCCACAGGAGGTGACGAACCGCCGGGTCGAGTCCGGTGGTCGGCTCGTCGAGGATCAGGGCGGCCGGGTCGGCCAGAAGCGCGCGGACGAACGCCAGCCGCCGCTTCATTCCGCCCGAGAGCGAACGGATCGGCGCGTCGACCTTGGCTTGCAAAGAGAGGTGCGCGAGCAGGGCGTCGATGCGCGCCCGGGTGAGCTTGGCGGGCAGGCCGACGAAGCGGGCGTAAAGGCGCAGGTTCTCGACGACCGTCAAGCCTTCGTCGAGGGCGTTCTCCTGTGGCACCACGCCGAGCCGTGCCTTGATGGTTGCGGCGTCGCGGTTCGGGTCGAGCCCGAAGACCTCGAGTTCGCCGCCCGTCCGTCGGACGACGCCGTAAAGGCAGCCGATGAACGTCGACTTGCCGGCGCCGTTCGGGCCGAGCAGCCCGACGCACTCGCCCCGTTCGACCTCAAGATCGAGGCCGGCGAGCGCCGTGAACTCGCCGAAACGCTTGGCCACCCCGCGCGCGCGGACGACCGGACCCGACGTCGAAGCGACCGGGCGCGACGGGGCGAAGACGTTTAGGGCGGTGGCGGGCATGGTCCGCACCTATCGCCGCACCTGGGCGGGCTCGCAAACTGTGGCAAGAAAGGTTCACACGGCGCCATGACGGGCGCGGCGGGGGACGGAAGGCCTCACGCCACGACGCCACGGCGCAAAGGAGAGGAACTGAAGTCCAGAGATCGCGCGGATGGGCACAGACTTGTGGGAAGGGAGGGCGCGGGCGCGGGGAGGGGTGGTACAGCCGGCGTTTGCGGAGCGCCATGCCGGCGTTCCGTTCTGCGATCGGCTATTTGCGATCTGCGATTCTCCAGGGCGCAGCCCTTGGCACGGCGCCGCCGCTTTGGCATGGGTGAGCGCATGCGCAAGCCGTGGCAGATCTGGACGGGCGTGGTGATGGCGTGGACAATCTTTGGCGGGCCGCCACCGCTGGGCGGAGCGGACAACCCGGACGCGTCCGCGACGCCGGACCCGATCGAGCAGAAGGTGAACCGGTTGCGCGACCGCGCGGCGTCGACCGCTGACATGGTGCAGGCTGAAGAGGAAGGCACCAAGCTTTGGGATGGGGAACTCAACCGGGTCTACGGCGAGTTGCTCAAGCGGTTACCGGCGGCCGACCGTGAGGTGTTGCGGGAGACGCAGCGGCGCTGGATCGCGTTTCGAGAAGAAAACCGGCGGGTGATCGCCGCGGTCTACGGCCGCGCGCAAGGGACGATGTACGCCCCGATGGCGGTTGCGGCGGACTCGGAAGTGGTCAGGGCGCGGGTGCTCCAGTTGCGCGTCAACCTGGACATTGTCCGGGAAGCTTGGCCGGAGCGGGAAGGGTAGACCCACCCGTACGCAAGGCTAGCAATTAAAAACACTTATTTATAATGTTGCTTAATTAACCGATTCTGGTTTGATCGGCCTCATGAAAAGAAAACGTCAGGGGCGGTCATCCAAGGTTGCGGAAGGAACGCTCTCCGTCACGATGCTGCCCAACGGAACCGCCTACGTGGTGCCGGTGCCGAAAGGCAAAGACCCGAACCGCAGTTTTGCAGAGTACGTCGAACGGTTTGAAACCCTGTATGCTGAGCACCGGACCCGGCCAGACGTCTATGAGGTGATTGCCCGGGAGATGGGCTTGACACCTCTCGACGACGCCCCGGCGCATGGACCGAATTGAAGCGGGGCGGTCCCGCGCGCGCGGGTTGGCTGCCTACCCTGGCGGCGCCGGGCTTTCGACGGGTTCCAACACGGTGCTGTCGCCCAGGACCACGGCGTAGAACGGCTGGCGCGCCCGGCCGACTTCACCGTCGAAGGTGGCCAAGTAGTGCGGGGTCGGCAGGGCCTTGAACTCGACGGATCTCAAGAAGACTTCGCGAGCATCGTAGAATCGCTTGGCCCAAGCGAGCGCCGCGACGCCAGCGGCGTGCTGGGCCTGAACCGATTCTTCAAAATCTCCGGCCGGCAGCGTCGCCGGGGTCCGGAACTGGTAAACGACCTGTTGGCCGCCGGCTTTGCGCAGGTAAAACTGCAGGATGGCTTCGTTGGCGGCGAAGCCCGCCGGCGCGTGCGCCAGGAGGAAGCACGCGAGCAGGAGGGGTAAGCGCGAGAGGGACCGCATACGTTTTCGACGCGAAAGGCCGTCCCTAGCTTCAAACGGCCTGCAGGCCGGACACTTTAGGCGGGAGCAGTCGCAGATCGCAGATCGCAGATTGAAATCGGTAAACCGGGAGGGCCGGTGCAGCGCGAAACGCGCAAGGCAAAGGCCAAAGGCCAAAGGGCAAAGGCCAAAGGGCAAAGGACGGAAGGGGCGTCCCGCCCGTCACCGGCCGCCCGCACCCCGCCGCGCGGCTTCACCCTTGCGGCCCTCCCGGCGATGGTAGATCGCCTTACCCCACCAAAGGAGGGCTTGCGATGGCACCGGACGCGCTACGGTGCCGGCATGCTGCCCCATTTTTGGATGCGGTCCGTGTGTGCGCTGGTCGGTTTTGCGGACGTGGCCGCCGCCGAGGACGTTTTGCGGCCCAACGACCAATTGGCGGTCGACGGGGTTCCGGCCATCGCAAGTTCGGTCGCGACCAAGGCGCAGAAATACACGGATTACCGCGCCGCCCTGTTCGCCGCGTGGTTGCCGGCATCCCGCCAAGTGCTGGCGTTAACTCGTTTTGCGGAGACGCCGCAGGTGCACCTCGTGCGCCAACCCGGCGGCGACCGCAAACAACTGACGTTTTTCCCTGACCGGGTTCAAGCGGCCAGCTTTCCGCGCGCGAACGCCGGTTACTTTTTGCTGACCAAAGACGTCGGCGGGAACGAGTTTTTTCAACATTACCGTTTTGACCTGAAGACGGGCGACGTGGAGTTGTTGACCGACGGCCGCGCGCGCAACGAACCCGGGGTCTGGTCGCACGGCGGCAACCGGTACGTTTACACGTCAACGCGTCGCGACGGACGGAGCAACGACTTTTACGTCGTCACCGATGGCCGGCGGGAGACGGACCGCCTTTTGAGCGAAGTCCAAGGCACCGGTTGGGAGCCGTCCGATTGGTCGCCCGACGACCGGACGATCGTCGTTCGCCAGGCGATTTCCATCAACGAAGCACGCCTCTATTTGGTGGACGTCGCGACCGGCCGGATGCGTCCGGCCTTGCCTGGCGACGGCGGCAGCGAACGCGTGGCGTACGACGGCGCGAAGTTCAGCGCCGACGGCCGTTCTCTCTATGTGACCACCGACCGCGGGTCGGAATGGAAACGCCTCGGCCGCGTCGACCTAGAAACGGGCCACTTCGAGCCGATCAGCGCCGGGATCGAGTGGAACGTGGAACGGTTCAGCCTGACGCCGGACGGCAAGCGCTTGGCGTTCGTCACGAATGAGGACGGGATCAGCCGCATTTACTTGGTTGAGACTGCTTCGAACGGAGTCACCCCGGTGCGCAACGTCCCGGACGGGGTGATCTACACCTTGGACTGGAGCAACGACGGGCGAGACTTGGCGTTTACGCTGGGCTCGGCGGACACTCCCGCCGACGTCTTCAGCGTCAATCCCGCGACGGGCGCCGTCGATCGCTGGACGGAGAGCGAGACGGGGGGGATCGCGCCCGAAAGCTTCGTGAAACCCGAGTTGGTGCGGTGGCCCTCATTTGACGGGCGCAGCCTTTCGGGGTTTCTCTACCGCCCAACCGCGGCCGGCGCCAAACCTTTGCCGGTGATCGTCAACATCCACGGTGGACCCGAAGCCCAGTCGCGCCCGGCCTTTTTGGGACGTTCCAACTACTTTCTGAATGAGTTGGGCGTCGCCCTCATCTACCCGAACGTGCGTGGCTCGGACGGCTACGGCAAAACCTTCCTGGATCTGGACAACGGCACGAAGCGCGAGGATGCGGTCAAGGACATCGGCGCGTTGCTGGACTGGATCCGGACGCGCCCGGACTTGGATCCGGATCGGGTGATGATCACGGGCGGCAGTTACGGTGGGTACATGACTTTGGCGTGTTCGGTGCACTACGCCGACCGGATCCGTTGCTCGGTGGACGTGGTGGGGATCTCGAATTTTGTCACGTTTCTGGAGCGGACCGAGGCGTACCGTCGCGACCTGCGCCGGGTCGAGTACGGCGACGAGCGAGACCCGACCATGCGCGCCTTCCTGGAAAAAATTTCGCCGCTGAACGGCGTGGATCGGATCACCAAACCGTTGTTCATCGTGTCGGGCCAGAACGATCCGCGCGTGCCCGTGGGCGAAGGCCGGCAGATGGTGGAGGCTTTGCGGGCCAAAGGGCGGACGGTCTGGTCGTTGGTCGCCAAAGACGAAGGCCACGGTTTTGCGAAGAAGGCGAACGCGGATTTCCAGTTCTACGCGACCGTGCAATTCGTCGAAGATTACTTGTTGAAATAGGCGAGGGGTCGGGTG
>CAXUNV010000340.1:0-904 GCA_964252355.1 uncultured Chthoniobacterales bacterium
GACGCGGCAGGTGTTCGTGTTCGACCGTTCGCGGGCCGCGCTGGTGGGGGCGGTCGCGACCCACGCGTGGGTGGAGGTGCTGTTGCCGGGCCAAGTCTGGGCCGCGCTCGACCCCACGAACAATCGCTGGTGCGGCGAACAGCACGTGACGGTTTCACTGGGGCGCGACGCCCGGGACGCTTCCCCGATCCGCGGGACTTTCCGCAGTTCGGGCCGGCAACGGCTGCGGGTGGCCGTGCGCATGCGCCGTCTGACGGAACGAGCGGGGAAGCAGGACAAAGACCAAACGCCAAAGTCCGAAGGTTGGGAGCCGAACGGGGCGGCCGAGACCGTGGGAGGTTGGTAGGTGGCGGTTGGCGTTTCTGGTCCTTGGGCTCTTGTCTCAGGTTAGCAAAGCAGGGTGCTTGGTTTGGCGTTTGGCGTGTGTCGTCGATGACGGCGGACGTCGCGGCGGAAGGTTGGGTAGCGCAAGGCGAGGTCAATCCCGCGGCGGCGGGACCGCCGGGAGCGAGCCAGGATGCAGCCGTCCGCGAGCCGGCGCCGGTGGTTGGCCCACCCCTGCAGGGCTGCCTTTTCTTTAAACCCTGACCTGAGGCTGCGCCCCAAGCTCGACATCTTCCCGCCGCTTCGCGGCTCCGGAGTTCGAGCCCGGCACGGCTGCTCTCGCCGTCGCTTCGCGGCTGGAAAACCCGGAACTTGGTGAGTGCCCACGTAGCGCGGACGTTCCGTCGGTGTCAGCAGCGTCGCCACCGGGGGATGGCCGGAGCAAAGGTGATATTTACATCGCCGATTGCGGACGCAAAGTTGTCCGCGCGACCTGCGTCGCCCGGCCGGGGCCGTCGCCGGCGGCTCGGCCGGGAAACCTCTCACCTTTCCCTTTCGGCCTTTGTCATCTGGCCTTTGT
>CAXUNV010000340.1:914-3959 GCA_964252355.1 uncultured Chthoniobacterales bacterium
AACCAAGGTATCGGCCGATGCGCGTCCAGATCTCGAACGTCATGGAGTATCGGTACGAATCGGCCGTGACGTTTTCGCCCCAAACGGTCCGGCTCTTTCCCAGGAGCGATCAAGCGATCGTCACGCACCGTTATGCCACGACCATTAACTTGGAAGCGGACGTCCAATACCGCCGCGACCTGTTCGACAACCTCGTGGCGTTTTGCATCATCCAAGAGGGCGGCAGCGAACTGGCCATCACCGTTGAGCTCGAAGTGGAGGTCCGTCCAAAGAACCCGTTTCACTTCCTTTTGGCTAACCACGCCATCAACTTTCCGTTCGCCTACTCCGACGCGGAACGCGCGGTGTTGTCGCCCTTCCTGCAAGTGCGGCCTGAAGAAGACGCACCCACCGACGAGATCTGGTCACCGGGCAGCAAACGCGGCACGGTCGAGGTGCTGCTCGATGCCGTGCGGGTGTTTCACCGGGAGATCGCCTACGAGGTTCGCCCCGAAGGCTTGGCACGCCTCCCGGTCGAGGTGCTGGAGACGCGCGTGGGCGCTTGCCGCGACATCGCGTTGCTCTCCGGGGTGGCTTTGCGGAAGGCGGGTGTGGCGACGCGCCTAGTGAGCGGGTTCTTTTGCGAGTTTGAGGTCGACGTCTCGGAGCGGCACACCGACCGGGGACTGCATGCGTGGTTGGAGGTTTACCTGCCTGGTGCCGGCTGGATAGGCTTGGATCCGACCAACGGCGTATTTTGCGACCATCGGTTTATTCCCACCGCCGTCGGGCCAGAGATGCGGGAGATCGCGTCGATCGAAGGTCGTTACTACGCGAAAGAGCCAGTACCATGCGTGTTTGACGCGCGTTTGGACATGCGTTTGGCAACGGAGGCGGACTTCGTCGCGCTGGCCGGCAAAGTGGAGGCGGTGCTCGGGGCGGCGGGCGTGGAGTTGACGATGGGCGGAGAACCGACGTTCGTGCCGCGCGAAGCCGACGCTCCGGAATGGCGTTACGCGGCCGTGGGCCCGACTAAACTGGCCTACGCCTACCGGTTTGCAGAGCTCGTCAAGCGGGGAATCTGGCCGGGTGCCCTGATCCTCTACACGCCCGGCAAACGTTACCCGGGCGAGCTCGACCCGCGCTGGGCGTTGCACGTCATCCCGTTGCAACCTCCCCTACCCGCCTTCGAAACGCCGGCGGACCCCGATCGGCTGCGGACGTTTCTGGATGCGCTCCCAGCCGCCTTGAAGGTCGAGCCTCGGTGGCTGCCGGCACGTGAAGCGGGCGGTGCAGAGGCGGTCGCCTTTGTGCTGCCCATTGATCACGGCGGCACCCGGTGGACGAGTGAGGCCTGGGGAATTTCGGAGCTGATCCTGCTCGACGCGCAGGGACCGGCGGGGCTTCGGCTGCCCTTGGATCAACTCTCCCCAGGAAACACCCGGCGGGCCTTCGTCGTGGAACCTCGGTCTGAGGGTTGGTCGGTTTTCCTGCCGCCTTTGCTGGCGGCACCTTTCATGGAAATCGTGCGCACGGTGGCGACCCTCGCCGGCGGTGCCATCCGGTGGGAGGGTTACGTGCCGCCCGACTTGCCCCCGGACCTGCCGACGTTGGCGTTCACGGCGGATCCTGGCGTTTTGGAAGTCAACCTGCCGGCGTGCGACGCTTGGCCGCCATACCGCGATTGGCTGGTGCGCTTGGAGGGTCTGGCCGACCAGCTGGGACTGACCACGACACGGCCGGGGAGCGTTCCCACCGGCACGGGCGGCGGCAATCACCTGCTTTTCGGGGGTCCTACCTTGGAGCGGAACCCTTTCTTTCGGCGACCTTGGTGGATTGCCTCAATCCTGCGGTACTGGCAACATCATCCGGCGCTCGC
Source organism: uncultured Chthoniobacterales bacterium (assembly GCA_964252355.1). Taxonomy (GTDB): domain Bacteria; phylum Verrucomicrobiota; class Verrucomicrobiia; order Chthoniobacterales; family JAFAMB01; genus CAXUNV01. The sequence goes on from CAXUNV010000340.1 coordinate 2,773, forward strand.
TTATCTCTTCACGGGTCAATACGCCGGCACCTGCTCCCAAGCGCCACGCCCCGATGAGAGCGGTAAAGCGTTGTTGGATTTGGAACTGGCGTATCGACAGCTCGAAAACCTGGGGGAAGTGGACGCCCAAAACTCTATCCACGAAACGCTTCGTCACCTCCAATGCGATTTGGGCGGCAACACGCACCGGAGCGAAATCAGTTTCGACAAGTTTTGGAACCTACCGTTGGGCGGGCGTGGGCTCATCGAGTTCCGGGCCTTGGAAAGCCTGCCCAAGGCCGAATGGGCGGCTGCGGTCGCTTTGCTCTGGCGCACGCTCCTCGCCCATTTGCTGACCCAACCATTCCGGCAGACGCTGGAGGAGTGGGGTCCGCGCCTGCACGACCAATGCCTCTTGCCGGCGTTTCTTTGGCAAGACTTGGCCCGCGTGCTGAGCGAACTCGCGCAGGCGGGGATCGGCTTGGCACCCGAGGTGTTCCGAGACATTTGGGCGTGGCGCTTTCCAGTGTTGTTCGCAGCCGACGGTTTGACGGTAAGACGTTCCCTCGACGCGTGGCCGCTGTTGGCGGAAACGCCGATCGAGGGTGGGACGACCAGCCGATTCGTGGACGGTTCCATGGAGCGATGGGAAGTGGTGGCGACCAAAACCTGGGCTGAGCGCCACGCCCTGCACGTCAACGGTCGGGAGTTGACGTTTCGCAAATGGGAAGGACCCGACATGCTGACGGCCTTTCGCTTTCGTTGCCGACAGCTTTACCCCGCGCTGCACCCGGCTTTACCGGGGCAGTTGCCGCTGACCATCACTGCCCGCTCACGCGAAGACGCCCGCACCCTCCAGGTCTGGCGCTACGACGGGACGACCGTCCAGGAGATGGAACCCTCTGCGGAGCCGTTTGCAGCAGGCGCGCCCGCGGAAACGGCCTTCCCAGGCGCGTATACTCACGATCTGAGGATCGAACGGTCGCTCTTTGGGTGAGCGGGGGTGTGGAACTGTCGGTTCGTGACGAAAAGCTCCCGGCGGAGCCGCCCTTGGGCAGTCCCGGCGTGCGTCGCGCTGGGGTGGATCCCTGGTCTGCCTGGGGCGAGGACCAACATGGGAGCGCGGGCCTACCGTCAACCCCGGGGGGGGGAAACCCCGCCCGCGGGGACCCGCCCCAACCCCTAAAACGACCCCCGGGCGGGTTGAG
>CAXUNV010000340.1:3969-5596 GCA_964252355.1 uncultured Chthoniobacterales bacterium
CAGTCGACCCGCCGGCTCAAACCGGCCGCGGCGACCTATCCCGATAGCTGTCCACTCCGCGGCCGGTTTTCGCCCCACCGGGTCTGTCGTGAAACGCCGCCCCGTTCGTCGCTCGGGCTCGGCGGCCGCGCGCAGTTAATTCTTCCCGCGGCGCTTCTTGGGCGTGGGCTGATCGATGGGCGGCGGCGCGGCGTAATCCGAGGGGTGAGCTAAGTCGAACGTGTCGGGGCCCACGTGGGTCCGTCGCTCCTCTTTGATGCTCGCCCGGAGCGTCTGCACGTCGTCGTCGACGACCGTCGGTTGGATGAAGACGAGCAACTCACTCCGCGTCCGTGTTTCCCCGTGCGTCTTGAACAGGCTGCCGAGGTACGGCACCCGGTCGAGATAGGGAATGCCGTTGTCGTTTTTCTGAATGTTATCTTGGATCAGGCCTCCAAGGACGATGGTTGCGCCGCTTGGCACGGTGACCGTGGTGGTCAACCGCTGGCTGTTGACGATGGGCACGCTGTTGCCCGAGATCACCACGTTGTTGCCCAAGGTGTCGTTGATCTGCGCGACGCGGAGGGTGACCTCGCGGTTGGAGTTGATCAGCGGGATGACCTCCAACTGAAGCTCGACGTCCTCATACGTGACCGTGGCGGAGACCGCAGCCGTGTTGTTGGTGTTCCCGGTATTGAGCGTGTTGACGTTTGTGAGCGTCGATTCCGGCACCGGCACCCGCTGGCCGCTGGCGATCACGGCCCGCTTGTTGTTGGCGGTGTAGATGGCGGGACGGGCCAATACTTTGAAATTGCCCCGCTCATCGAGCGCTTTAATCAAGACGCTGACGGCGTCGGAAATCTTGCCGTAAATGGCCAAGCCGGAGACCGCTCCGGCCGCATTCGTGACGAGGTTAGCGTAATCCTTCAGTGACTCCGGGTTCACTACCGTCGCGTTGCTGTTCGCGACCGAGCTGTTGATGTTGGACGAAGCCACGCCCGTGCCGTTGCCGACGATGTGCCGGTAGACCTGGGCAAAGTCGACCCCGAACTCAAACTGCTTGTTGAGGTTGACTTGGCCAATGACCGTGGAGAGGTAAACCTGTTGCGGCCGACGATCGAGGCGTTGCAGGATGCCCTGCACCTTGCTCAAACTCTCCGGCGGACCAATGACCAAGATCTTGTTATCTTTGGAGTCGGAGATGATGCGCGTCTTGCCGACGATGACCGACTGCGGCCCCAACGTCTCGTCGGGCTCTTGCAAGAGGTCCTGACCGGCACCCACCGACCCAGCCGAACCACCGGTGGAATTGAGACCGCCTCCGAACGCGTTGGCACTGTTGCGGTTCAAGCCGCCAAAGTTAGCACCCCGATTCTGGTTGCCTTGCGTATTCTGCTGCTGAAGTTGCTGCCCGGGGGATTGCCCCTGACCGTTCTTGCCGGTATCTTCGCTCAGAAGATCGGCTAGCACTGGCAGGACTTCGCCGGCGGAGACGTACCGGAGCCGGTATTCCAAGGGGCGAGCGGACGCGACCGCCAGATCAAAATCCTTCACCAAACCCCGCAGGTAGTCGACTTGGGCCGGGCGGCACACCAACAGCACGCGGTTGGTGCGCGTGTCGGCGATCACCTGGGCGCCACCCCCGACG
>CAXUNV010000341.1:0-5587 GCA_964252355.1 uncultured Chthoniobacterales bacterium
CCAGGTCCTCGGCCCGCACGGCCGCGGTCACCTCCCGCGCGTACGCCGCGCGGGCCTGCGCGACGGCCGCCGCCAGCGCCGCCCAGGTCAAACGCCCCCTCCCCCACGCCCGCAGCACGCGCCAGCGCGAATCCGTCGAGTACGCCCGCACCACCCAGCGCTCCGCCGCCGGACCGGCTAACGCAAATGAGAATTGCTCTAGGGAGCACGAGCATCCCGCCGGTGAAGGACGAGCGACCCTGCAGCTTGCCATCCGGCCCCACCCGGCGCTTCGCGCATCGCAGATCGCAGATCGCAAATGACCAAGGCCAAATGGGAGGAGATGGAGAAAGCGTCTCAGTGAGGGCTGCCCTCCCGGTACCGGCGGGACGCCGGCGCTCCCCTGGGGACGGTAGTCACCGCCAACGGCAAACGGCAAACCGCGAACGTCAGCTCCGCTGCTGCCACCTCGCCAGATCCTCGCGGGTGTCGAGGTCGATCGCACCGTCTGGCCAGTCGATGATCGCCATGCCCCCCTCGCCCGTCGCTTGGCGCAGCAGGCCGCGCGCCCCGGTCTCACCCCCTAATCCGGCCAAAGCGTCGAACCAACCGCGACCGAACAACGCCGGTGGGCCGAGCACACCGGCGTAGCGGCAAGCCACCACCCGGCGCTCGCCGCCGTCGAATCGTGCGACCAAGCCGGCGATAAGGCCAGCGCTGAGCGCCGGCTGGTCGGCGAGCGCGATCACCACGCCCCGGGCATCTGGCGCGACCTGCCGCAGGCCGGCCGCGATCGAACTGCCCAAGCCTGACGCCCAGTGCGGATTTTCGACGATCCCCAAACGCGCGTCTGCTGGCAGGCACGCCCGGTAAGGCGCGGCGAACGCACCGACGACCACCAGCAAGCGTACGACCGGCGCCTCCAACAGCGCCTCGGTTTGACGTTGGAGCAACGGCCGGCCAGCCACTTCGGCAAGTAATTTTGGCCCCCCAAACCGGGCCGACTGGCCGGCCGCTAAAAGGACGAGGTCAATCCCGCCCACGCCCGTGGTGTTTGCGACGCATCGTGCACCGACCGCCTGCGGTGTTTCAGGAACCCGGCGTCGCGCCCCGCGAGCACCGCTTGCACTTCGGAGACGATGGCGAGCGCGATCTCCTCCGGACTTTCGGCGCCGATGTCCAACCCGGCGGGACCGTGTACCTGCCCCAGAAGCCCGGGATCAATGCCGCCCTCCACAAGCTCATGGAACAGCCGTTCGCGCCGGGTCTTGCCCCCGACCAACGCCACGTAACCAAACCCTTTGCCCAAAGCCGCCCGCAGCGCGGCGAGATCCACGCCCAACCGGTGCGACATCACCACGCAACCGGTGTACGGGTCGCCCGCGGGCAGGAGATCCGGTCGTTCCAGCACGAGAACGTCCCAGTGCAGGAAAGTCGCCAAACGCGCCAACGGTTGGGTGTCGGGACGGTCGCCCACCAGCACCAAGCGGATTGGCGGGAACAACGTCTCGCTAAAGACACCGGCCACATCCACGCTCAACGGCTCAGTGACCACGGCGGTTCGCAAAATGGCTGCCGGATCGTCTAAGCCTCGCACCGTCGCGAGGAACGGCTGCCGGTCGCAGCGGCAACGTGTCAACCGTTCGAAGAAAGGGTGCGGCTTGGTCACCGGCTCGAGCACCACCAAGATGTTGCCGTCGCACCCAAAGAGCGGGCGCAGGTCGAACGTGAGCCGTTCATTACGGCCCGTCCGCAACACGTCCGTGCCGCGTAACGTCACCTCTTCCTCCACGCAGCCCGCGCTCAACGACCCCGCCGTGCTGCCTACCGCGTCCGTGAGAAGCCGCGCACCCGGTTGACGGTAGCTAGAACCGTTCACCCGGGCCAGGGTCGCCAAGCAGAACGGCCCGGGTCCGCCCTCGTACAAGGCCAAGATTGCATCCAGCTCGGTCCAACCCATCGGCACGGTTTACTTAACGATGACCGCGCTTCGTCAGATGACGCTGACGCGGATCGGTTCGGGCGGGGGTAACAGGAGCTTTTCCGGGGTGATCGGGAATTCGCGCACCCGTTTGCTGGTCGCGTTGAACACGGCGTTGGCGATGGCGGCCGGGGTGCCAGTGATGCCGATCTCGCCCACGCCGCGTGCGCCGACGGGATTGAAGACCAAGTCGGGCTTGTCGATGAAGGTCACGTCGAGGTACGGCACGTCGGCGTTGGTCGCGACTAAGTAATCGGAGATGTTCGCGTTGGGGAACCGACCGTCCGTCGAGTCGAGCGGAGACTGTTCCAACAACGCCAAGCCGATCCCGAAAACCACCCCACCGATGACTTGGCTCCAGGCCGCCTTGAGGTTGACCACCTTACCGATGTCCATGACCGTCGTGATCCGGTTGACGCGGACTTCGGCCGTGTAGCGGTTCACCCGCAGTTCGCAGAAGTGCGCGCCGAACGAGTGATACATGTGGGTCTTCGGGCCGGAGGCGGGCTCCGTCATCTCCATGGCCTCGACCGAGCCGTGGCCCACGGTGTTCAACAACTCTCCAAACGGCACCCGGCGACCGTTGCCGACGACGTCACCCGAATCGTAGGTCACTTGTTCTGGCGGTAGGTCGTGCAGGGGCGACTTGGCGTTCGTCGCGGCTAACCGGACAAGCTTCTGGATCGCGACCTCGGCGGCTTTCTGGATGGCCGGGCCGACGCTCGCCACCGATTGCGATCCGCCCGAAACGGGCGCGGGCGGCAACTCGGAATCGCCGATCACCGAGCGCACCTTCTCCACCGGCAACCCGAGGTATTCCGCCCCGAGCATGGCCACCGCCGTCCAAGTGCCGGTACCAAGGTCCTGGGTGGCAGCCGACACTTCGGCGGTGCCATCCGCGAGCAGGCGGACTTTGGCGGAGGAGCGCCCGCGGTGCGCAGGGTAGAGGGCGGTACCCATGCCGGCACCGATCAGCCATTCGCCGTCCGGACGGCTGCCTGCCGGCGCCCGGTGCTCCGCCCACCCGAACCGTTCCGCACCGATCCGATAACATTCCGCGAGGTTTTTCGAGGACCATGGGATCCCTTTGCCCGGGTAAAGGTCGGCGTAATTGCGCAACCGCAGCTCGACCGGATCAAGACCGAGCTTGATCGCGAGTTCATCCATGGCGCATTCCAGCGCGAACATGCCGGGAGCCTCGCCGGGGGCGCGCATGAAGGTGGGCGGCCCAACGTCGAGCGGCACCAACCGATGGCTGACCATGATGTTGGGCGACTTGTAGAGGAAGCGCGAGGAACGGTGCGCGGCGGCCTCGATGAACGCCTTGGACGTGGAGGAAGTGGACCGCACGTCGTGCTTGACCGCCTGCAAGGTGCCGTCGGGCGCCGCGGCAAGCGTGACCGCTTGGATCAGGGCGGGACGATACCCGACCAAAAAGAACATCTGTTCACGGGTCAGGATGGTCTTCACCGGCCGGCGCAGGTCGCGGGCCGCCGCCGCCGTCAACGGCGAGTGCATCCACATCGAGCCTTTGCAGCCGAACCCGCCGCCGATGTAGGGACAGCGCAGGTGGACGCGGTTTTCGTCGACGCCGAGCACGGCCGCAACGTTGCGCCGCTGGCCCAGGATCCATTGGGTCGCGTCAAAGATCTCCAACCGGTCGCCATCCCACATCGCCGTGGTGGCGTGCGGCTCCATCGGGTTGTGGTGGTGGATCGGTTCCTGGTAGGTGACGTCCACCGTGACCGGGGCTTGCCGGATGACGTCGTCGATGCTTTCCACCCCGGGCGCCAACACCGCCAAAGTGGCTTCTTCTCCATCCACCTCCTTGGGTGCGAACGCCTTGGGCATCGCCTCTTCCCAAGTCACGACCGGTTTGGCCGTGTCGTATTGAACCCGGAGCAGGGCGGCGGCGTCGCGCGCCTGTTCGAAACTTTCCGCCACCACCAAGCCGATGATCTGGCCGTAAAAACGCACCTCACGATCTTGCAACGGTGGTTGTTCGTCACCGCTGATCACCCCTTCGGACCGGTCCAGAGGCGCATAAAGCTTCAACGGTTGGAATGGGGTGTAGACCCTCAACACACCCGGCGCCTTTTCGGCTTCGCTCGCGTCCATCCCGCGGATCGTCCCTTTGGCCACGCTGCTGGTGAGCAGATAGCCGTACGCCACATTTTCGGGGTGGCGATCGCCCGAAAAGAGCGCTTGCCCCGTCACCTTCGCCCGACCGTCGATGCGGTCGTGCGGCTTGCCCAACACGCGGTAATCCATCACGCCAAACCTCCCAATTCGCTGAAAGCCCGCACCACGGTCCGCTGCACCAGTTCGACCTTGAAGCCGTTGTTTGAGTAGCGCTTGGCGCCTTCGGCGGCCAAACCCGCCGCCGCGTCCAGCCGTCCCCGGTCGAGGGTCTGTCCCTCGAGCGCCGCGGCCAGCTTCGGAACCAGCCAGGGGCGCGTGCCCACGCCGCCGACGGCAAGCGCCGCCTTGCGCACGCGGTCACCGTCGATCGACAACACCGCGGCCGCCGAACTCAGGGCGAATTCGTAGGATGCCCGGTCGCGCACCTTCACGTAAAGGCTCCGGGTACCCGGCTCCGGTTTCGGCACCTGGATCTCCGTGATGAGTTCACCGGGTCCCAAGACGTTTTCCAAGTCGGGCCGATCGCCCGGTTCGACGTAAAACTCCCGCAATGGCACCACCCGGGTGCCCGCCGAGCTGCGCAGCGACACGGCGGCGTCCAAGGCGACCAACGCCACGGCCAAGTCGCTCGGGCTGGTCGCGATGCAATGCGGGCTGGTCCCCAAGATCGCCAGCATCCGGTTCTCGCCTGCGATCGCCGGACAGCCGCTCCCGGGGACCCGCTTGTTGCACGCGGAAGTGACGTCCCGAAAATAGACGCAGCGCGTCCGTTGCAGCAGGTTGCCGCCCATCGTCGCCATGTTGCGCAACTGCGCCGAGGCGCTCTGCACCAGCGCCTGCGAGATGACTGGATAATTTTGGGCGACGACCGGGTGAGCTGCGACCGCGCTCATCGTTTCGAGCGCGCCGATCCGCAGCCCCCGCGCGTCTTCTTCGATGCCCCGCAACGGCAACCGGCTGATCGCGGTCAGTTGCGCAGGCTTGCTGACCTCTAGCTTCAACAGGTCAACCACGTTGGTGCCACCGGCCAAGTAGCAGACCTGGGGATCAGGTTGCCCCACCTGATCGAACGACGTGGCCGTGACCAAACGGAACGGGCGCATCTAAGCTCCCCCTTTCATCTGGCCGGCCGCGGTTTTTACCGCGTCGACGATGTTCGGGTAAGCGCCGCACCGGCAAAGATTCCCGGACATGTATTCGCGGATCTCGTCGTCGGACCCGGTGTGCCCTTCGCGGATGCAGGCCACCGCCGACATGATCTGCCCAGGGGTGCAGTAACCGCATTGGAAACCGTCGCAGGCGATGAATGCCGCCTGCACCGGATGCAATTCGTCGCCCTTCGCCAAGCCTTCGATCGTGGTGACCTCTTTGCCATCCGCCATGGCCGCCAAAGTGAGGCAGGAGACCACCCGCTGGCCGTCGAGGTGGACCGTGCACGCCCCGCACGCCCCGTGGTCGCAGCCCTTTTTGGTTCCCGTCAGGTGC
>CAXUNV010000342.1:0-244 GCA_964252355.1 uncultured Chthoniobacterales bacterium
CGGCAGCCCGACCGACCTCGCCGGCGGTCCCGATCGCCCCGATGACGGGCGGGACGCCCGCGCTCCCTTTTCCCGGCGGTGGCCGCGTTCCCCGTACTGGCGGGATGCCGAGGCATCTCGCGGCGTTGGAGTCGCTTTACCCCTACCCCCTTACCGCCGCGTGCCCGTCCCGCACGGTTACGGCACCCGCCCGTCCCCGTCCAAGGGGAAAAGGAAAAAAGTGGTCGTGCCCTGCGCGTACACC
>CAXUNV010000342.1:268-5582 GCA_964252355.1 uncultured Chthoniobacterales bacterium
TCCCCACATGCAGGGCGGTGCCGACCGCGTGCAACGGCCCGTCCGTCTCCCGGATCGGACGGGTGAAGTTCACCTTCGTTTCGATCGTGGTATACCCGATCCCGGCTGGCAGTTTCGAGTAGATCGCAACCCCCATGCAGGTGTCCAGGAGCGTCATCGCATAACCGCCGTGCACAATCCCCATCGTGTTGTGAAAGCGGGCAGCAGGCATCGATGAAAACACCACGCGACCAACCTCCACCTCGACCAACTCAAACGGGATGACGGCGCTCATGGCGGATGCGGGCAGCTCTTTGCGGAGCAAGCGCCCTAAGACTTCTGCGCCGCTGTGTCGAGCCATCAGGTCGGTCGGAACGGTTCCCTCGTACGGGAGGCGTGCAGTCCTTTCCGGCATGGGCAAGCCGTAACGCAATGCGGGCGATCGGCAAGCCCGCACGCACCGCGGCAGATCTAACGAGAGAAACGCACACCTCCTTTTGCGCTAGTCAACCACCCGCGTTCGGGCAAGATGACGCCCATATGCAGGCAACGGAAGGCGCTGCTTCGTCCCGGCGGTATCGGGGGTTTTCCCGCCATCGGATCTTCAGGGCCACGGTGTGGGCTGTGTCCGTGGGGATGTTGGCCGCAACGGCCCAGCTGTTGGCCGGCTGTTCCGCCGCGGACACTTCCACCAGCGACGTGGGCCGGACCTTTGAGGAGGGAATCACAGGCCACGGCCAGATCGTCGATCCCGACGAGGCCAGCGGCAACGCCGGCAACGGACCCACCGCGACGCAGGCCAAACCGTGACGGCTCCGCCCGCGTCCGGCGGGTCCGAGTGGGCGCCGCGGCTTTAGGAAGCGCCAAAGAGGCCTTGGAGGAAGGTCTGCATCTCGCTCCAGGCTTTGCCGGCCGCTTCGGCGTTGTAGCCGACGCCGTCCAGGCCGTTCGCTTTCGCCTTGTCAGCGTCGGGGTTCATGAACGCGTGCACGGCGCCCGAGTAGGCCACGAATTGGTAGTCGAGCCCGCGCGCGTTCATGCCGCTCAAAAACTCGTCGACCGCCGCTTTGTTGACCAACGGGTCCAGCGCGCCGTGCAGCACCAGAAACTTGGCCTGCGTTTTCGCCTTGGCGTCCTCTGGCGGCGGGACGAGCGCGCCGTGGAAGGAGACGACCCCGCGGACCGGGGCCCCGGAGTACGCCAGCACCTGACTGACGGCGCCCCCGAAGCAGAAACCGATCGCAGCCAACCTTCCGGGGTCCGCCAACCCCGTCGACGTCAACTGGTCCAAGCCAAGCCTCGCGCGTTCCGCCATGAGCGGCTTCCCGTAAAGCTGGCCGGAGAGCGCTTTGGCTTCTTTCGGGTCAGTCGTGGCGCGACCCTCGCCGTAGAGATCCACGGCCAAAGCGACGTACCCCAATTTGGCGAGTTGTTCGGCTTTCCCTTTGGCGAACTCGTTGAGGCCCCACCACTCGGGAAACACCAGCACCCCCGGCGCCTTGCCTCCCCCGGTGCGCGCGTCGTCGTACGCGAGGTAACTGCGGAACGTGGTGCCGCCGGAGTCGTAGGACAAAATCTTAGTCACGATCTCGGCGTGCGCACCAGCCGCGGCCGCGCCGAAGGCCGCAAGGGTCAAGAAGGTCTTCATGAGGGCGCGTTAGCCCGCCGCACCAGCCCGGTCAAGCCCGGCGGATGGTCGCGGCGGGTTCATGGCTCGATGATCACGCGCACGGAAAGCGTCCCTTTGCCTGCATTCCCTTCGAAGCTGAGGCGCGCGTCGTAGACGCCTGGGTGCAACGGCAGGCCCGTGAGGTTCCCGGCCCCTTCGTCCAAGGTGAGGTCGCCGAGCGTTCCTTCGGTTGCGAAGGTTTTCACCCTTGGATAGACGGGCAGCGTCTCGGCGAACGCGCGGTTGACGCGGCCGCGCAACACTAGGTCGGGATGGTCGGCAAAACCGCTGATGGGCGGCAGCGCGTCGCGATCGCGCCGGTTGAGCGGCGGCATTCGGTAGAGGCCTTCCAAAAAGGCCAGCAAAGAGACCGTTTCGTACCGGGTGTGATCCACAAAGCTGCGCTTGGCGAAGGGGGAGATCACCAGGAGCGGCACCCGCAGTCCCGGCCCCCAGGCGTCGATGACCGGAGGGAGCACGTGATCCCACAACCCGCCGTGCTCATCGTACATGACGAAGACCGCGCAGTCCGCCCAAACGGGGCTGTGCCGAACCCGCTCGACCAGGGCGGCCACCCAGGCGGCACCTTCCTGCACGCTGGCGTACCCGGGATGGGCGTTGTGTTGCCCGATCGGTTTGACGAAGCAGACGGCTGGCAACGTCCCGTCGTCGAGCGCCGTCAAGAAGTCGTGCTCGTAATCCTTCAGGTGCGCCCTGGACCCGTCACTCTCCTCGCCGGGCACCGCCAAGCGGCCCCCCTGCGCCGGCACCGGCGACTTGGCGAGAGCGTACTTGGCGAAGTACGCGAACGGTTGGTGGTGAAACTGGAAAAGGTAATTGGCCCGGCCCGCTTTCGCGTCGTCCCAACCTTCGGAAAACCAGGCCCAACTGACACCCGCAGCGTCCAACCGATCACCGATGGTCGCGTAGGTCTGCAGCGGCAGGCGCGCACCCACCGGCGTGTCGGCGGTCGGCTGCGCGGGAGGCTGCACGGGGCCAGGGCCGGGCGGTTCCGGTTGCAAAGCGTTCAGCCCGCCCGCCGGCCCCCGCAACGGGCGCACGGTGTTGACTGCCCAATAGTCGCCCGGCCCGAGGTCGCGCGCGGCGTCCGATTCGGCAAAGGACGGCAGGCGCGGGTCGTTGGTCAGCACCCCGTCGCTTAACGTGCCGCCCGAGAGCAGCACAGGATAACCGGTGGCATCGAAGACCGTCGCGGCCGACGGGTTGGGCGGAGAACCTTCTTCCGGGTGCGCGGGCCAGACCGGCGTACGGGCCGCAATCAGCCAGAGGTGGTTAAGAAAAGAGCCCCCGAACGCCGAATGGAACGCGTGGTCGCAGATGACAAACTCCTTGCCCAACCTGCCTTCCGGCGTGTCTTGCGCGTCGTAGGACGACAAGACCAGGCCCGGGTTGTCGGAGAAGGCGGCGAAACGGCTCAGCGGGGTGACGACGCGGTGCTTGGGATCGCCCGCCAACGGGGAACGGGCGTCGGCGATTTGGTATTGCTCAGTGTAAAACCGGTGCACCAAGTCGCCCTGGCGCTCCGTCCGCGGCACGTGTGCCTCGACGTCATAGGGTCGGTTCGGGAGCGAGGCCGGGAACCTCGCGTCGGGTCCGGCGCTTACCCCCGGAATGCCGTCGGTGCGGGGCTGCGGCAGGTCTGGGTACGGCAGGCCGTCGCGGTCGCGTTGCAGAAAGTTTTCTTCGGAGGCATTGTCGAGGCCGTTCGCGCCCGGAAAATGGCCGTAGAGGCTATCGAAGCTGCGGTTCTCCGGGTAGACGATGATGACGTGTTTGATCTTCTGGCGCAGGTCGTCCGGGAACTGGGATGCAAGGTCTGCACTTGACGCATCAGCGGCGGCTCGCACCGGCGAGAGTGGGGCGAGGGCGAGCGCGCAAAGCGCGAGGCGGGGAAGACCGGTTCGACGTGCGGCGTTTGCCATTTCCAGTCAGCCGTTCCCGGCCGGTTCAGCAGGAAATTTGCACAGACCGACACGAAAAACACAAAGGAAAGAGGAGCCAAGCTTTCGGCAGGCCGAACGGGCGTTTGGTGGCAAACGGCGGACCCTGGACAGCAAACCGCAGACGCGAAACGCCGCACGCACCTTCCCCGTGAGGCTAGCTCGACGGCGTGATCAAACCCGAGGCCAGGTTGATGGCCAACGCGAGGATCACCGTGTTGAACAGGAATGACAACAGCCCGTGCGCCAAGGCGAGGCGCCGGATTGCTTTGGAGGTGATCTGCACGTCCGACACTTGGAAGGTCATGCCGATCACGAAAGAGAAGTAGGCGAAATCCAGGTAGTCGGGACGTTCCTTGCCCGGGAAATCCAGCCCGGTGCCCGGGTCATCGTCGCGGCCGAGTTCCGCGGGGTCGGGTCCCTCACCCTTCTGGCGGTAATAGGCGTGCGCGTAATGCAGGGCGAAGACGGTGTGGAGCAACGTCCAAGAGCAGACGACGGTGCCGATCGCGAGCAGCACGTGGTCGGTGAGCTGCCGGCCATGGAATTCCTTGGCTTTGCCCAACAGGGAAGCCACGGCGAAGAGGCTGGCCACGGCCGCGGCCAGGACCACCCCAAAAATCGCAGCTCGACCGGTGTCCTGCAGCTTGGCGGTGCGCAGCACCGTGTAGGCGTCGGAGGTCAGAATGCGTAGCCAAGCCAAGACGATCAGGGAAAGCGCGAAGGCGTTCCACGCGACGGCGGTCTGCACCTCGGGCGACAGCCGGCCCCAGGTGGCGATCGCGACGCAGGCCGCAACGAGCAGGGCCACCACGGCGCGGTGGTGCGCGTCGAAGTCTTTAGGCAGAACCTGGATCGCCGTCGCGCGCACGCTCAATTGTTCCGGACCGGTCCGAAAGGCCAGGGTTCCTCAAACCCGTGCCCTTGCCAATCGTAGGTCGCCCGACCGATGGTGACGTTGTCGTTGCTCGCCCGGCCGGTGGGTGAATCGGAGTTGGCACAACCCGCCATGAGCCAGAGCAGCGCGGCTCCACCCCACGCCAAGCAGACCCGCGATGCTCGACAGGTGTTCACAAGCCGCGAGCTAACGCGCGGGAGCTTTCTTCGGCAAGTCCTTTTCCCGTCCGCTCGCCCGGTGCCCGCGCCAACTCACGCCACTTGCGCCAGGGCGCTCGCGCGCCGATAAACGCTCGGCAGGTCCAAGAACCGTCCGCCGTCGTTCAACGCCAACGGGTCGACGTGCAGGTCGTCGGCGATGATCTTGCGGATCCGTCCCAGGTGCGGGTTGTGCCGATCCAAACGGTTTTGGCTCGCCCATCGCGCCGCCGCCACGATGAGGCTGGAGACCTGTTCGGCCGTCAGTTTCTCGGTGTTGATGGTGATGTCGAAGTCGTTGTGGTCGTCGATGTCGATCCCATAGAGTTGCAGGTAACGGCGTTTGTTCTGTTCGTCCCGCTGCAAGGTCCGGTAGAGCACCGATTCGTACGACAGCGACCGTTCCCGTTCCCGCTGGTGGATGCGGTGCGCGCGGGTCTCCAAAGGCGCGTGCAACCAGACGCGCAGGTCGGCGTCGATCAACCACGCCGCCAGCCGCGAACCGCCCACGACCCGCGGCTGCAACGACGCCCGGATGAGGTTGAGGTCGGTCAGGAAGTCGAAGATGAGGGTTTCGGGCGCGAGCCGGTGGCCCTCTTCAAACGGGATT
>CAXUNV010000343.1:0-5581 GCA_964252355.1 uncultured Chthoniobacterales bacterium
AAGGCGGACGTTGACTTCGCCATCGGCTTCGGTGGCCCGGCGTATTACGGCGGCGACCCGGGATATTCTGGCGGATATTACGGTGGCCCTCGGTACGGTTACGGGCCGCGCTATTACCCTTACTACCGCCGGTACTATTACGGTGAACCATACCACTACGGCTACTGGCGCCGCGATCGGGGTTGGCACCGCGGCTGGCGCCATCATCACCACCACTGGGACGACTAAGCCCGTCTGGGCCGCCCAGGTGTGGGTGTAGCTCCGCGTTCGCCCCTTGCTACCAAAAGCCCGCCGGGATCAACCGGCGGGCTTTTTGGTTTTGCCCCGGACGAGGAAGTCATCCCCGATAGATCGATAGCGCACGTCAATCAATCCATTGACGTCAGCCGCAACGGACCCGCCGCCGGCGACGCTTGGCGTCGTCCCGCCGGTGAGCAGGGGCGCAAAGAAGGCCCAGACTTCGTCGATGAGCCCGGCGCCGTGCAGTTCGCCCAACACGATGCCGCCGCCTTCGACCAACAGGCGCGTGACGCCGCGGCGTCCCAAATCGTCGAGCACTTCCAGCCAAGCCTTTTGGGCGTACACCAACGTGCGGTCGCGGTGTTCGTCCGTAAACAGGCGAGCTTGGGGAGGCAGAGCGCCGGACCGGGTCACGACCACGCGCCAGGGTTGCACGGGGCGTTCACCGATCCGGACCGTCAGTTGCGGGTCGTCCTTGCGCACGGTTTCGGCTCCGACCAACACGGCGTCGACGGTGGCGCGCAATCGTTGCACCTCAAGCCGGGCACGTTCGCCGGTCAAAAACGGCGGTTCGCCAGGCGGCCGCACCAACTGGCCGTCGAGGGATTGGGCGTACTTGGCAATCACCCAAGGTCGCCCGGTGACGATCCAACGGTTGAAGCCGACGTTGAGATCGGTGCACGCTGGTTCGAGGACCCCGGCCCGCACCTCGACCCCGCCCGCCCGGAGCAGCGCCAACCCGCGCCCGCGGTGGCGCGGGTTAGGATCGGTCGCACCGACCACGACGCGACCGACGCCTGCCTGCAGGAGGGCGTCGGTGCAAGGGGGAGTACGCCCGTGCGTCGAGCAAGGTTCAAGCGTGACGTAGACAGTGGCACCCCGCGCCTCCTCTGGCGAACGCAGGGCCTGAAGGGCCGCCACTTCGGCGTGCGGACCGCCGGCTTGCCGGTGGTGTCCCACGGCCAAGACGCGCCTTCCGCGCGCCACCACGGCGCCGACGGCCGGATTTGGGCTGGTCGTACCCAAGCCCCGCCGGGCGTGCCGCAGGGCAAGGCGCATCAAGCGGAAATCAAGGTCCCGGTCCGGATCAGTACTCACGGCATCTGCGGACCACCATCGTGCCGTCTGGGATGGGCGTCGAGGGCGCGCGGGGATCTAGGGAAGCCCTAAAGCTCAAAAAACACTCGGAGCCGCCTCAAAAGGCTTTCACGCTCGGCCAAGTGGCGCTCCCCATTCCCGTGCGTGGCGGCTTGGGCCAAGCTCCTTTCCGTCGCGTTCCGGCGCGCCACCAACGTGTCGGACAACCGCTCGGCCAAGGACGGTTGCTCGCGCAGCAAGGTCCTCATGGCGCTTTTCGGGATCTCGACCACGGCGCAATCTCCGTCGGCCCGCACGGTCGCGCTCCGGGGCTCGCCGGTGAGAAGCGACATCTCGCCGAAACAGTCGCCGGCGGCGAGCGTGCCGACGCGGACGGATTTGCCGTCGCGCTGCCCCAACACCTCGGCGGCACCGCTCGCCAAGATGAACATCGAACCGCCGGGGGCACCCCGTTCGACCATCGTTTCGCCGTTGCCGAAGCAGAGCGTGCGCGCCTCCAGCGCCACCCGGCGCAGTTGTTCGGCGTCGAGCGTGGCAAAGAGGGCCTGCTTCTCCAGAAGGTCCAGGGGCGGGACCGACCGGCGGGCGCCCGGCGAGCGACCCCGGCTAAGCAGCAAAGACGGCATACCCCAGGCGATCTCTTTCCGGCCAAACTCGTACCAACAACGCGTCCGGATCGCGTCGGAGATCTGCGGGTGGCAGGCCGCATTGTCGATCCAATACTTCAGCTCGTAAGCGAGACCGGACTCCTCGAAACCGGCGAAAAAGGCGCGGGGCGCCGGATGGGACAGCACGCCGTCGGTGCCGGTGGCGCAGCGTTCCAAAGCCGCTTTCACCCGGTTGGGCGGTTCCGCCCCGTCCACGGTCACCCGGAAACGCATCGCGTGCACCCGGGTGGGGTAGTAGAGGTTGACGATGGTCTCCTTAGCCAAGTGGCTGTTGGGGACGCTGAAGCTCACCTCGTCGTTGTTGCGGAAGCGCGTGGAGCGCCACGTGATCTCCATCACCTGCACCGGTTGCCCTTGGAGCAAGAGGTAATCGCCCACCCGGAACGCGCGGCCTGCCTGCAAGCCGAACCCTGCAAAGATGTTCCCGAGGGTGTCTTGGAGGGCCAGACCGAGGATGATGGCGATGAGACCGGAGCCCGCCAACAAGCCGCCGACGGTCACGCCGTAAAACACCCCCAGACCCAACAGGAAGAAGCTGACGAAAAGCAGGATCGCGACGACTTGAGGCAAAAAACCCGGGACGCGCGCCTTCTCCCCGGGGTAGCCGTAAACCGGCCAGAACCAACGGTAGAGGACGGCGTTCAGCGGGAACGACGCCAGGATCAGCCCGGCAAAGGCCACCTCCCGCCCACCCGGCAAAGGCCGGTGAAGCAGCCGTTGGGCGGCGTAAACGGCGAGCGAAAGCGCGACGATCTGGTAGGTCCAAGAGAGCGGGACGCGCGCACGCCGCTTCAGCAACCGGCCGAGCGCGAGGAGGAGAAGGTAAACCGCGCCGCCAAGCAGCAACGCCCGGCCCCAGGAAGAAAGGGCATCCGTCAAGAGATCGGGCGTCATCGGTAACCGGCGGTTGTAACGCCAAATGCCCGGGTTACGCAAGGGCGGCGGTGCCCGCGCCGGTTTGGCGTTTGCCGGCGGTAGCCGCCAGCGGTCGCTGGCAGGGCAAGGCGAGTGATGCGAGACGAAGCCAAGCTGCGAATGAAGGTAACCGGCCACCACGGTCATTCCAGCCGGCTCAAACCGCCCGCGGCCGTCCACCCCGGTGGGTCTCACCTGCTGCGGCCGGGTTTTCGCCCCACCGGGTCGCCCGCGAGTGCCCGCTTCACTCCTTGGGGCTTGGCGGCGTCTCGCATTGGCGTCGGGCAAAGTGCCTCGCCTGGCCCTGCCCACGACCGCTGGCGCCCGCCGCCCTAACCAGAGACGAAAGACGAGAGACAAGGAACCAGCAACCCGCAACTCCTCTCAGGCCTCCCTAGGTCATCGTGAACTTCGACCAGAATGCGCCAGCCTTCGCCGAGCGTACCGCGGTCTCGCAGAACGACATGCCGAGCACGCCGTCCTCCACGGTTGGAAAATCAACATCGGCCGGCACCGGTTGTCCGGCCACCTCGGCGCCGATGGCGCGCGCAGCCTCCAGGTAAATGTTGGCAAAAGCCTCGATGAACGCTTCCGGATGACCGAACGGCAGGCGGGTAAAGCGTTTGGCCGCGTCGCTGACGTAAGGGTTGCCGCGGCGGTAAATCTGCCGGGGCGCATCCGGGAATTTGACGATCAGTTCGTTGGGGTGTTCTTGGTGCCATTCCAAGCTGGCCTTGGTGCCGTAGACCCGAATGTTCAGGTTGTTTTCCTCGCCGGCCGAGATCTGGGAGGCGTACAAAACGCCACGGGCTCCGTCCGCGTAATGCACGAGCATGTTGCCGTCGTCCTCCAAGCGCCGCCCCTCGACGAAGGTGGTGAAGTCCGCGCAGAGTTCTTCGATGGTCAAGCCGGTGATGTAGCGGCCGAGGTTTTCGGCGTGGGTGCCGATGTCACCGATGCAACTGCTGGCCCCGGCCCGTGCCGGGTCGGTCCGCCAAGCGGCTTGCTTTTGGCCATCGGCGTCGATGGGGTTCAACAGCCAGCCCTGGGGATACTCCGCCACGACCTTCAACACGTTGCCAAGGTCGCCGCCGTGGACCATTTCGCGGGCCTGCTTGACCATGGGGTAGCCGGTGTAGTTGTGCGTGAGCGCAAAGACCTTCCCACTGCGTTTCACCAAGTCGCGCAGGGCCAGCGCCTCTTCCAAGTCGAACGTCATCGGCTTGTCGCTGACGACGTTGAAACCCGCCTCCAAAAACGTTTTGGCGACCGGAAAATGCGCGTGGTTCGGGGTGACGATCGAGACGAAGTCGATCCGTTCGCCGACCGGAAGTTTGGCCTCGGCCTGGGCCATCGTTTCGTAGTCGGCGTACACGCGGCTCGGGTCGAGGCGTAACGTCACGCCGGTTTCGCGCGACCGGGTCGGATCCGAGGAAAAAGCCCCGGCGACCAATTCGATGTTGCCGTCGAGGTTGGCGGCTAGGCGGTGCACCGCGCCGATGAAGGCGTCCTTGCCGCCACCGACCATGCCCATCTTGAGTTTTCGCGACATAATTTCAAGGCGTTTTGAATGGTGAATGCAAGTCAGCCAGGGTCATCAGCCTTCTTCGCGTTCGAACGCGGCGTCGAAGGCGACGTTGCTCGGAGCAAAATCGTAGGAACGGACGTTGCGACACGATTCGGTGGCGCCGTGCACCCGGTCCATGCGGATGTCCTCCCACTCGATCGACAGGGGGCCGCGGTACCGGATGTCGTTGAGGGCGACGACGATATCCTCAAACCGCACGTCGCCGTGGCCGATGGACCGAAAATCCCAGTACCGGCGGAAATCGCCAAAGTCGGTGTGGCCACCGAAGACGCCGACGTCGCCGTTGCCGTGGCCCCACCAGACGTCTTTCATGTGCGCGTGGTAGATGCGGTCGGGAAACTCCCGAAGGAACTTGACGTAGTCGACGCCCTGGTAGGCGAGGTGGGAGGGATCGTAATTGAAACCGAACCGGCGGTGACCGCCGACGGCCTCGAGCGCGCGCCGCGCCGAGCCGATGTCGAACGCGATTTCGGTCGGGTGCACTTCCAAGGCGAAGTTGACGTCAACCTTGTCAAAGGCGTCCAAGATGGGCCGGAACCGACGGCCGAAATCATCAAAACCTTTCTGCAGGTAGGCTTGGGTCGTGGGCGGGAACGCGTAGCACGCGTGCCAGATGCTTGAGCCGCTGAAGCCGTTGACGACGGCCGGGAAAGCGAGATCCTGCCGCGGTTTGGCGTCGAGGAAATTGCGGCAGGCCTGGGCGGTGAGGATCAGCCGTTCAGCGGCCCTTTGGCGGACGCCCTCCGGGTCGCCGTCGCCCCACACCTCCGGCGGAAGGATGGCTTGGTGGCGCTCGTCGATGCGGTCGCACACGGCTTGACCAATCAAGTGGTTGGAGACACCGAACGCGGTCAGGCCGTTTTCGGATAAAATGCGCCAGCGTTCTTGGCAGTACGCTTTGGATCCGGCTGCCTGGACGACGTCGAAGTGGTCGCCCCAACAGGCCAGTTCCAGGCCGTCAAAGCCCATGTCTTTGGCGAGTGGCGCAAGTTTGGTAAGCGGCAGGTCGGCCCATTGGCCGGTGAAAAGGGTAACGGGTCTAGCCATGTGGAGAGGGCGGACGGGGGTGGTT
>CAXUNV010000344.1:0-5572 GCA_964252355.1 uncultured Chthoniobacterales bacterium
GGGCTCGACTCGGTGGAGGCGATCATCCAGGCTGCGCGGACGAGTGAACCCGTCCGCGCCGTCCTGGCCGGTGTGCTGACGCCGCGGCACCCGAGTCAACTCTACGAGGCGTGCCTGGAAGGACTGTTCCTGTTCGCCGTGCTCCTCGCCGTGCGCTTGCGGGTGCGGAAACCGCACGGCGTGGTGACCGGGCTCTTCTTCATCCTGTACGCGTTGGTACGCATCGTGGGCGAATGTTTTCGAGAACCGGACGCACCCCTGACCGGTGCCTTGAGCCGCGGTCAGTTCCTGTCGTTGTTCATGATCGCCATCGGTTTGGCGTTTCTGTTTGGGGCGTACCGGCAGGCGGCACGAAGGGAAGGGGTCGTATGAGACGACCGAGGCGTCAACCGCGCATGGCCAACGGGTGCCGGCGCGTACGGGTGCGGGGGATGGGGACATGACGGCAAGCCAAGTATTGGTCACCGGGGCACGGGGTTTTCTTGGTTGGCACGTCGCGGAGGCGTTGCTCCGGGCCGGGCACCAAGTGCGCGGCCTCACCCGTTCCCTGCAGGCGCCTCTACCAGACGCGGATCCGGGCATCGTCTGGTACGAAGGGGACCTCACCCGACCCGGGACCTTGGAGGAGCCGATGCGCGATTGCCGTTACGTGTTTCACGTGGCTGGCGACTACCGGTTTTGGACCAAAGCCGCCGCCGAGATCTACCGCAACAACGTCGACGGCACGGTCCACACGCTGGAGACGGCGTTACGTGCGGGGGTGGAGAAAGTGGTTTATACCAGCACCTGCGGCATTCTGCGGCCGCTCCGGCGCGGCGAACAGAACGAAGGCGGCCTCTATCCGCCGGAGGAGCTGCCGGCCGGCCCTTACAAACGGTCCAAGCGACTGGCCTACGAGGAGGTGCAACGGCGCTGCCGGCGGGGTTGGCCGATCGTGACCACCCTGCCCACGAGTCTCTTGGGACCTTGCGACCACCGGCCGACGCCGACCGGCCGCATCCTGATCGAATTCCTGCACGGCAGGTTCCCTATGGTCGCGCGGACCGGGTTGAATTTCGTGGACGTGCGCGACGTCGCCGACGCGCACCTGCTGGCGCTACAGCGCGGCATCTCCGGCCAGCGTTACCTGTTGGGTTGCCAAAACCTTTCCCTGCGTGACTTCCTGAAAAAGCTCGAGCCCTACAGCCGGCACCGGGCGCCTACCGTGGTCGCACCGCACTGGCTTTGCCGGCTTCTTGCCGAAGGCAGCGAGCGCTGGCCGCACGGCCCAGACGCCCAGGAGCCGTTGGCCTCCCGCGAGGCGGTCTGCGCCAGTCGAACCTCGATGTTCTTCGATTCCGGCAAAGCCATCCGGGAACTCGGTTACGCCCCCCGCGGCATCGACGAGGCGGTGCGTGACGCCGTCGCCTATTACCGGGAGTGCGGCAAAGTGCCGGCATGACTCGCCCGCTCCCGGCATGGTGGTGGTTGTGGGCAGCCGGTCAGGGCCTTTTCTGGCTGGGCGGCGCGGAACTTGTGCGGCGCTGGCACAGGTCGCCGGCCGGGGCTGACCCACCAGATCCGGCAGGTGCGGCGCTCACGTTCCTACGCCCGCTCAAGTCGCGAGGCGGCGCACCGCGACTCGAGGATTTGGCCGCCTTCCTCGCGCGGCTCAGACCCGACGACGAAGTCCTTTGGGGAGTCGACGCCGACCCGGCCGCAGACGCTTTGGCCGGTAGCCTCGCCATTTTGGGACGGCAAGCCCACGACCGGGCGCTGGTCGTGCGTTGCTCTCCCGGCACGCTGATCAACCGTAAGGTGGATAAGCTTGTGCAGATGACCCCGCACGCCCGCGGCGACCGTTGGGTGATGCTCGACTCTGAAGCGCTCCCCTCGGCAGCGCTCCTGCGCGAGGTGCGCCGGACGTTGGCGCCGGCGGCGGCCGTCACAGCCGCTTACCGGTTCGTGGGCGGTGTCCGCTGGACGGAAATGGCCGATGCGGCAATCACCTCAGGCTTCCTGTTCTCCGGGTACGCCTGGGCGCGGGTCGCCGGCGCGCGCCCGACCGCCTTCGGGGCCTGCCTCGGTTTGACCCGCCAAATGTGGTCGACCTTTGGGGGGTGGGAACGGTTCGGCAACCAATTGGCCGATGACTACGAGATCGGCCGCGCCCTGCACGAGGCTGGGTACCGCTTGATTGTCTGTCGCGAGCCGGTGACGTTGCGGGCCGACCCCTTGGATTGGGGCGGTTTTTGGGAACACCAACGGCGCGTGGCGCTCACCTATCGGGTCAGTCAACCCGCCGGTTTCGCGGGTGCCGGCGTGGTGCTCACCCTACCCCTGATCGTGACCGCCTTCCGCCGGGGCGGCGTCGCAGCCGGGTTCGCCACGGTGGCCATGGCGTGGGTATGGAGATCTTTGGCGCTGATCCGGTTGGGGCAGGCGCTCGGTGCGGAAGAGGATCGTGCGCGGCTCTGGCTGTTGACGCCGCTCGCAGTGGCGACCGAAGCAGCCGCTTGGCTCTCCGCATGGACGTCGAATCGTCTCCGCTGGGGTCAACGCGCCCTGCGCGTCCGGCGCGACGGCACGTTGCGGCCCGCGACGGCACGGGAGTGAGATGCCGGCAGCTCAAACCGTTCAGGGCGGAACGTAGACGGTTGCCCCATCCGGCTTTTCCGCAAGCAAACCCCACGAAAGGTCAGAGAGGCACTCCGTCTCCACCTGGAAGCCAAGGGCGGCCAGTTCCCGGACGCTCTCCTCCACCGGCCAGAAGAACTCCTCTTCGAGGGCGGTCACCGTGTCGAGATCGCCGCGAGCCTCATACCTCCTCACGCACGCCGCCTTCGCGTCGGCGTCCCGCACCATCAAGTCGCCAAACACAGCGCGACCGCCCGGGGCAAGCGCCGCCCACACCGCATGGAACAAGGAAGACTTCTCGTCGGCCGTCAGGTGATGGACGGCGTAGGTGCTGACCACCCGGTCGAACGACGGCGAGGGACGCTCGAAAAATTCTAGAAGGTCCGCCTGCACAAAACGGCGGTGGGCCAACCCCGCCGTCTTCGGCGCCGCGAATGCCTCCATCCGCCGGGAAAGGTCGACGCAGACCAGTTCCGCGCACCGCGGCAGCAGCCCCGTCAAGTTGCCCGTGCCAGAACCGAGCTCCAAGACCCGATCGCCGGGCCGGATGCGGGCGCGGTCCGAAACCCAGGCGAGGACTTTGGCATAGCCGGCCCGCACCGGGTCGTCACCGCGTTGCACGTCGGCGTCGTACCCGTCCGCCCACTCGTCATGGTTGAAGCGCGCGGCGTGTAGGCTCTGCATGCGAGACCGGCAGGGTACCTTCGGCGCCGCGCAGCGCAACCGCCTTCCCTAAATCACCCGTTAACAGCGGCCCGCCCGCAACGCTACGCGGGCCGTCCGGTACCCCCGGAGGCAGTGCGGGCGCCGTTCCGACCCGGGCCGAACACCTCGCCGTCGCCGGTGACGATCTTGGCCGCCAAGACCGTGCGGATGACAGCAGCGATGTCTCCGGCCGTGGCCCCGGGGGCGCCACCGTCGCCGGCGCCGGCGTGAACCGTCACCAGCCGGGCTTGCGCCAAGGCGTCGGCGATGCGCGGCGCCAAGTCGGGCAACATCTCGATTTGCCGGAACCGCAGGTAAGCTTCGCTCCCTTCCGACCTGAGCGCCGTCAGGAGTTTTTCCACCGCCTGCGCGTTGGCGTTCGCCACCTCGGTGATCCGCACGGCTTCAGCCTTTGCCTGAGCTTCCGCCGCGATCCGCAAGGCTTCAGCGTTGGCGGCGGCCTCGGCGATTTGGGTCGCCTTGAGCTCGCTTTCCCGCTGCCCGGCCAACGCGTTCTGCTTCCGAACCTCGGCTTGGGCGATGAGGACGTCGTTGGCGCGCCGGGTCTCCTCGAGTTCGCGCGTTTTGTTGGAGATCTCCTTCTCCGCCTGCAGCTGCGCCTCCCGAGCAAGACGCGCTTGCTGGGCGGCCACGATCTCGGCCTGGGCCGCCGCTTCCGCCGCCGATTGGCGGCGGCGCGCCTCGGCCACCTCGCTCTGCACGACTTTGATGTTGAGCGAATTGAAGCCCAACCCCAAGTCGGTGAGCTCGCGCGAGCAGGCTTTGCGGATGATGATGGCCAAAGGGTCGTCGTCATCCTCCGCCACGCGGGCAGCCCTTGGACCATCTAGGCGCCCGGAGTCACCGCTGGCCGGCACGCTCAGGGGTTCGGGCGCCGTTTTGGCCGAAAACAGCTGGTCGTGCGTGAGGAGGTTGATGGCGCGGCGGCCCGAGGAGGAGAGCAGGTCGGTGAGGGTCGAGGTCTGTTCGTCCTCAGGTTTGGCGAAAAATCGGTTAGCGGCCGTGCGGACCATCGGGTCGGTGTCGCCGACTGAGACAATGGCGCTGGCCAGGATACGCACCTTGATCGGCCGGGGCCGTCCTTCATGCAGGTCGGCCGTCTGGTCGGTGATGTCCAGATCGACGTTGATCGCTTTGGAGGAGATGGTGGTGCCGTTCGTCAGGAGCGGCACTTCGTAACTTTTGCCGGGCCCTCGGTAGATGCGGGTGCCGCCACCCCACCAAGTGACGATGCGGATGGTGCCAGCGGGCACGTCCCGCAGAAACGCGGTGATGAGAATCGGGATGAAGATGACCAACAGGAGGATGGCGCCGACGACGGAGATGATGGCGATGGGGTCCATGGGATGGGTGAGCGGGTGTGGGTAACGGGAAAAAAGAGAGGGAAAGGACTGGGCGAGAATTGGCCGGGCAAGGCCGCCGCAGGCGCGCCACTAAGGCGTCAGCGGGCGCGCGAGACCGTGCAACGCCCGCGCAGGGTGTCGACCTCGACCACCCGGAGTCGCTCGCCAGCCCGGATCCGGAAGGCTTGGGCACCAGGGTCAGTCTG
Source organism: uncultured Chthoniobacterales bacterium (assembly GCA_964252355.1). Lineage (GTDB taxonomy): Bacteria > Verrucomicrobiota > Verrucomicrobiia > Chthoniobacterales > JAFAMB01 > CAXUNV01. The sequence goes on from CAXUNV010000344.1 coordinate 4,892, forward strand.
CGCCACGGTGGCGAGCACTTGGCGGACCTCGCCATCCACGTCGAGCCGCACCAAACCGCAACCCCGGTCGTCGAAGGGCGTCACCGCCGTGGCTTCCCCGAAGAGGGAGTGCTCCAACGTGCGGGCCGGGCGCGAGGCAAACCCGAGGAGAAAACGCCAAGCTGGCTGCATTACTTTCCATTCAAAGAGGGTCGCGCCCACGATGGCTGCAACGAGGGACGTGCCGGTGGGCAGGCCGGCATGCTCGAGCAAGAGGCCGCAGGCACCAAAGCCGGTGCACGCGCCGAAGAGCACGCGGGGAGAAACCCAAAGCAACAGCGCCAAGGCCAACGGAGAATTTCCCCCGGTGCCGTGATGGTGGTGAGGACTGTGAGGTGCGGAGTGACTCCCGCCGGTGTGGCCGCTAGGTGAGGATCCATGGCCACCCGCCGAATGCCCGGAGTGGGAGGCGTGAGCGCCCCCGTGGCCGTGGGCAGCCAACCCGGTCAGCGCCATCGTCGCGAGTCCACCGACGCCAACCGCCAGAGCGGCGAAGTAAGGGTCGGAGATCATGAGGGTGCCCTCAGGAAAGAAGGGCGCAAAACAAGGTGCGTGGACAGGAAGCGATCTAACGTTTTATGAGCTTGTTCTACAAACCTCCGGTTGTCAAACCGGGTGGGGTGGCAGAGGCCCCGCCAGGGG
>CAXUNV010000345.1:0-1449 GCA_964252355.1 uncultured Chthoniobacterales bacterium
AACGCCGTGGCGTGTTGGCCCATGGCCAACCCCGCGATGATGTTCGTCGCGTGACCGGTTTCCGAGGCGAGTGCGATCCGGCGCACCGGGCGGTACGCCGTCGAGGTGTAATAATTGGTGATCGCCACGATTACGCCGGTCATGGCCAACCCGACCAGGGCCGCGAGATAGAGCTGACCCGGGCTGTGCGTCGCCGTGCCGATGCGGAACGAGGATGGAAAGAGGAGCAGGGTCGCCGGCAGATAAAGGACGGCAGAAACCAACCCGCTTGCGCCCACCGCCCCCACCAACACGCGGGTGGGGTCTCCTTTGCGCACGTTGACGTAGTAGATCCCCACGACGGCGCCGATCACGGAAATGCCGCCTAAAATGAAAGGGTAAATGATCGCCTCGGGCGAACCGCCCAAGGTTAGGTACCCCACCAAAATCGTGCCGATGATCGAGACGGCGTACGTTTCAAAAACGTCTGCCGCCATCCCGGCGCAATCCCCGACGTTGTCGCCGACGTTGTCGGCGATCGTCGCCGGGTTACGCGGGTCGTCCTCGTCCAAATTGCTCTCGATCTTACCGACCAGATCCGCACCCACGTCCGCCGCCTTGGTGTAAATGCCGCCGCCCAGCCGGGCGAAGACGCTGATGAGGCTCGCGCCCAACGCCAAGCCCACCAAACTGCTGACGGCACGGTCCGTCCCAAAGACGCTTGCGCCCACCACGTAGAAGACGCCCGTCGCCAATAGGCCGAGCCCGACTACCAACAACCCGGTGACCGCGCCGCCGTTGAACGCCATCCGCAGCGCGGCATCGCGGGAGGTCGTGGCGGCCTCCGCCGTGCGGCAATTGGAGATCACCGCAATCCTCATGCCCACGTAGCCGGCCGCCAAGGAGCAAACCGCCCCCAAGACAAACCCGACGGCGGTGAAGATGTCTTTGGCAAACACCAACACCACCGTGATCACCAAGGCGATCACCGAAATGGCGCGGATCTGCCGGTTCAGATACGCCTTGGCCCCTTCCTCGATCGCTCCCGCGATCTGGACCATCCGCGCGTTCCCGGGCGAAGCCGCGACGATCTTACGAATTAAAACGAAAGCCGCCCCCAGGCCAGCCACCGCGCACAGTAAGGCAAACGGGATGCCCAGGTTTAATAAGAAAGAGACGGCTAACGTGGGAAAGATCATAGGCTTACGGAATGGAGGTACAACTAGTGGCCATTGGTTGACGCTTTTGCAAGGGTACCCTTGCGCGTTTTTCCGCTCTTCGGAACGCTGCGCATTGCGTCATAAAACCCTCGGCGCGACCGCTGAAGGCGGGGGCGCAGGCCCGCTTCCCCCGAACGCAGCGGTCCGTCTGGCGGCGGCGCCCGCGACCGTAACTCGTGCCACCCAGGCCTGGGGTTGCCGCCGCCCCCGGGCGGCGTCCCGCCGCCGGCGGCGCAGGTGCGACATAGGG
>CAXUNV010000345.1:1459-5571 GCA_964252355.1 uncultured Chthoniobacterales bacterium
GTGCGCCGCCCCGCGGGGCGGGCGCCCCGCCTCCGGCTTCGAAGTTCCAACTTCGGGTTTCCGGCTTACCCTAACCCGACCACCCACTCCAAGATCGCCTTCTGCGCGTGGAGCCGGTTTTCAGCTTGGTCGAAGATGGTGCCCGCATGGCGTTCCAACACCGTTTCCGTGATCTCTTTGCCCCGGTAAGCCGGCAAGCAATGCAGCACGGCGGCACCCGGGCGGGCGTGGACCAGCAGACCGTCGTTCAGCTGGTATGGCGCGAGTTCACGCAACCTCGCGGCGCCTTCCGTCTCGCGACCCATGCTGACCCAAACGTCGGTGTAGAGGACGTCCGCACCGGTCGCCGCCGCGACGGCGTCTTCGGTGAAGGTGATGGCGCGGTTGCGGAGCGGCGCCCGCCACGCCGCGGGCGGCTGGTAGTTGGGCGGTGCCGCCACCCGCAGGGCAAAACCGAGCCGTTCGGCGGCCCAAACCCACGAGCGCGCCACGTTGCAATCCCCGTCGCCCAGAAAGCAAACCGTGAGCCCATCCAGGCTGCGGCCGGTTTCCTCGATGGTCAGAAGGTCGGCCACGATCTGGCACGGGTGCTCCTCGTCGGTGAGGGCGTTGATGGTGGGTAGGCCGCTGTATTCCGCGAACGTGACCAGGTCCGCCTGCGCAAACGTGCGGATGATTGCACCGTGCGCCATGCGTCCCAAGACCCGGGCGGTGTCGGTGATCGGTTCGCCGCGGCCGAGTTGGATATCGTTCGACGACAAAAACATCGGGGCGGCGCCGAGTTCACGCAGCCCGACCTCGAAGCTCACGCGGGTCCGCGTGGAGGGTTTGTTGAACAGCATTGCCCACGTCTGCCCGCGCAACGAGGCAGTCGGGCCTTTGGCACGCGCCGCCTTGTGGGCGTGTCCCCCGCGGATCAGTTCCCGCAGTTCTTCCGCGCTCAGTTGTTCGATGGAAAGGAAGTGCCGCATCGCCGCCCCTCGTCGTGCGTCCTCCGCTTAGGCACCCGCCAGCGTCCGTGCAAAGATCGCCGCCGCTTCCTCGACCTCCGTTGTCCGGACGTTCAAGGGTGGCAATAACCGGACCACGCTAGGTCCCGCTGGAGCGGTCAAGATGCCGTTGGCCATGAGCCGGGCCACCACCGCTTGCGACGGCAGTTTGCCGCCGCTCGCCCAGGCCGAAAACCTGTCGTCCAATTCCAAACCCAGCATCAGGCCCAGCCCGCGCACCTCCCGGATCCCGTCCATCGCCTGGAAACGCCGCACCAAATCTTCACCGGTCTGCCGGGCGTGCTCCAACAAACCTTCGGCTTCGATCGTCTCGAGCACGGCCAACGACACCGCGCAGGCCAACGGCGTGCCGCCGTAGGTGGTGCCGTGGCTTCCCGGACCCAACAGGTCGCACAACGGCACGTCCCGACCGTCCCGGGTCCGCACCCGTTTCGTCCCGAACCACGCCGCGCCCAACGGAAAGCCGCCGCCGATCCCCTTCGCCCAACTCACCGCGTCGGGCGCGATTTCCGGTCGGACCCGGTCCCAAGCGCGCCACGCGCCGACCCGGCCCAGGCCGCACTGGATCTCGTCGAACATCAGGAGCAAGTCGCGCTCGTCACAGAGTTCCCGCAGCCCCCGCAAAAACTCCGGGGCAGCCACGTGAATGCCGCCCTCTCCCTGCACCACCTCGAGCAGGACGGCGACGGTCCGCGGCCCCACCGCGGCCCGCACCGCCGCCAAATCATTGTACGGCAGGTGAACAAACCCCGGCAAAAGCGGCCCGAACCCCGCTTTGACCTTCTCCTGCGCGGTCGCGGAAATTCCCGCCATCGTCCGACCATGGAACGAACGGTGAAAGGTCAGGATCTCGTGGCGCGGAGCCTCGCCGTGAGGCGCCGCGCCTTCGTTCCCGAATTTGCGGGCGGCTTTGATGAGCGTTTCGTTGGCCTCGGCGCCGCTGTTGCAAAAAAACACCTTGCCGCCCAGCCCGGTCAGCTCGACCAAACGCCGGGCGAGGTCCCTTGGGGCCGGGTGTAATATAGGTTGGACGTGTGGATGAGCCGCGCCCCCTGTTCGGTCAGCGCCCGGACCATGCGGGGGTGGGCGTGGCCCAGCGTTGAGACGGCAATCCCAGCCCCGAAATCGAGGTACCCTTTCCCGCTTTCGTCCCAAACGCGGGTGCCTTCACCGCGGTCGAGGACGACGTCGTACCGCCCGTAGTTGGGCACCACGTAATCGGCGAAAAGCTGGCGCGTGTCGGAGACGTTCATGGCGAAACCCGAAGATAGAGCCCAAATGGCAAAGGCCAAATGAAAGCGCGGGGCGAAACGAGGCCAACCGCCCCGAGGGCCGAACGAGGCGGCCTGGGCGCCTCAGGTTAACAGGGAAGTGCCGACGTGACTTTGGCCTTTGCCATTTTGGCCTTCGGTCTCCATCACGCCACGATCTCGGTGCCGATCCCGTTGGCGGTGAAGATTTCGAGCAGCAGCGCGTGCGGGATCCGGCCGTCGATCAGGTGAATCTTGCCAACCCCTTGGCCAAGGGCAGCCACCGCTGATTGCACCTTTGGGATCATCCCGCTCTCGATGATGCGGCCGGCTATCAGGCGCGTGACGTCCTTGCGACTCACCGTCGGGATCAGCGAATCGTGGTCTTTGACGTCGCGCATCACCCCAAGTACGTCGCTGACGTAGACCATTTTGGCTGCGCGCAACGCGCCAGCCATGGCGGCGGCCGCCACGTCGGCATTGACGTTTAAAAGCGTGCCTTCCTCAGTCTGCCCGATCGGTGAGATCACCGGCACGACCCCGCGTTCGATCGCTTCGCGCACCCCCTCCAGCCGCAGCGACGTCACCTCGCCCACGAAGCCGACGTCGACCAACTGCTTGCCGTCAATCTGGGGCGGCAGCTTGCGCGCGATGAAGACGTCGCGCCCGGAAAAACCTTCCGCCCGCCCCCCGAATGCCGCCATCGCGTCGACGATCTTCGGGCGGATGGTCTCGTCGAGCACGCTTTCGACCAGCGCCATCGCCGCGGCGTCGGTCACCCGCAGCCCGGAGACGAACCGCGGCGTCTGGCCCGCTTCGCGCATCCGTTGGGTGATCGCCTTACCGCCGCCGTGGACCAGCACCGGGTGCACGCCGACCGCCTCCAAGAAGACCACGTCGCGCAGCAGCCGCTCGATGAGGTGGTCGTCCTCCATCGCACTGCCGCCGTACTTGATGACGAAAGTCTGACCGCGGAACCGCTGGATGAACGGCAACGCCTCCAACAGCACCTCCGCCTTTTCTACCTCATGGTCGTGATGCATAGGCGCCCCGTCACTCGCCCAAATTCAACCTCACGTATTCAGGCGTCAGGTCCGTGGTGAATACCTTGTATTCGGCCGAGCCAAGATGCAGGTCAATGGTGACGGTGAAGTTTTTGTTGCGCACGATCTCCGCCAGCTTTTCCGGAGGCGTGCCGCTCGCCAAACCATGCTCGGCCGCGACGACCCCGTTGTAAAAGACGTCGATCATCTCCTCTCGCACCCGCGCGTTGGCATAGCCCACGGCGTCCACCACCCGGCCCCAGTTCGGGTCTTCGCCGCACCAAGCGCATTTGACCAGGACCGAGTTGGCCACGGCTTCCGCCACCTTGCGCGCGTCCTGGAAGGTGACCGCGTTTTTGACGTGCACCTCGACGAACTTGGTGGCGCCCTCGCCGTCCTGCACGATCATCCGCGCGAGCCGGCGGGTGACGAACCCGAGCGCCTCTGCGAAAGCCGCAGACGACGCGGGATCGTTCACCTCCACGCCGGACGCCCCGTTGGCCAACACGATCGCCGTGTCGTTGGTGCTCATGTCGCCATCAACCGTGATCCGGTTGAAAGATCCCTCCACGCTCCCGGCAAAAATGCGCTGCAGTTCGCGCCTTGGCAGGGCGGCATCCGTGGTGATTAGGCAGAGCATCGTGGCCATGTCCGGGTTGATCATACCCGCCCCCTTGGCCGCCCCGCCGACGCGGACCCTTTTGCCGCCTAAGGTCAGCTCCACGGCCACCTCTTTCGCGAAGGTGTCGGACGTCATGATCGCGCGCGCCAGCGCCGCGCCCCCTTCCCGGTCCGGACGCAAGCGGTCC
>CAXUNV010000346.1:0-5552 GCA_964252355.1 uncultured Chthoniobacterales bacterium
CTCCATCGGACCGAACGTAGCACGTCCCACGGAAGGCAGTAAGATACCACGGGCGGCCGCCCGTCGGCCCGCGGTTTCACGCCGGGCTCCACCGCGGTTTGACCCCCAGGTGATACCCCGGATTTTCCCAGGTTACGGCCCGGCGTCTGCCGAAACGTTTCACCCCGGGGCAAGCCGTGGTCGTTTTGGTCGGCAAGTCATTGCGATAAAGTGGGTTACACAAGGCAAGACCCTTGAGTCTGATCCCTTGCCAATCCCTCCTTTTACGGTTATTTTACGCCCTTAACGTCTTTGGTGCGGGGTCATTGTCTCGGCCCTGCCGCTCCCATATGTCTGAGATCCTCAATTACGGTGCCGCGCAGATCGACAAGCTCGAAGGGTTGGAAGCAGTCCGCAAGCGTCCGGGCATGTACATCGGCGACCCTGACGAACGCGGTCTGCATCACTGCGTTTTTGAGGTTCTGGACAACAGCATCGACGAGCACCTCGCCGGCTTCTGCACCAGAATCGAAGTCACGATCCACATCGATGGCTCGATCTCGATCCGGGACAACGGCCGGGGTATCCCGGTGGAGATCCACCCGAAGTTCAAGATCCCGGCGATCGAGTTGGTGCTGACCAACCTGCATGCGGGCGGCAAGTTCGGGCAGGGCGCCTACAAGTTCTCCGGCGGTCTGCACGGCGTGGGCGCCAAATGCGTGAACGCCCTGTCGGAGTGGTTTAAGGCGGAGGTCACCCGGAACGGCAACGTTTACCTGATCGCCTTCGCGCGCGGCCAGACCACCCGCAAGCTGGAAGTGATCGGCGAGGTGCAAAACCGGCGCCTGAGCGGCACCCTCATCACCTTCCTGCCGGACTCGGAAATCTTCACCATCACCACCGAATTCAAGTTCGACATCCTGGCCAACCGGATGCGCGAGCTAGCGTTCTTGAACCAGGGTTTGGAGATCGCCCTCTCTGATGAACGGGCTGAACCGGTGCGTCGGGAGAGCTTCTATTACAAGGATGGGATCCGCCAGTACGTGAAGGAACTGGGTGTGACCAAGCAACTGATCCACCCGGAGCCGATCGTCATTCACGGGATGCGCGAGATCCCGGTAAACGAGCAGACGGAGCAAAGCTACGTCGACGTGGTGCTGCAGTACACCGACGCCTATTCCGAGCAGATCCAATGCTTCGCCAATTCCATCCCCAATGCGGACGGCGGGATGCATTTGGAAGGTCTCAAGACGGGTCTGACGAGCGCCTTGAAAAACTACGCTCGCAGCAACAACCTCCTCAAAGAAAAGGACCCGGACCTGACCGGGGACGACTTGCGGGAGGGCTTGGTGTGCGTGCTCAGCGTGAAGCTGACCAACCCGCGGTTCAGTTCGCAAACCAAAGGCAAGCTCGTGAACAACGAGGTGAAGCCGATCGTGCAGTCGGTGACTTACGAAGGCTTGAGCCGTTTCTGCGAGGAGAACCCGGCGGTGGCCAAGCGGGTCGTGGAGAAGTGCCTGATGGCGGCGCGCGCGCGCGAAGCGGCCCGCAAGGCGCGCGAAGCCGTGCGCAAGACCGCGCTCACCGGGGGCGGGTTGCCCGGGAAATTGGCCGATTGTTCGGAGCGCGACGCGACGATGACCGAACTTTACATCGTGGAGGGCGATTCGGCCGGTGGTTCCGCCAAACAGGGCCGCGACCGCCGGTTTCAGGCCATCCTGCCGATCCGAGGCAAGCTCATCAACGTGGAGAAGGCGCGTTTGGACAAGGTTCTGCAAAACCAAGAGATCCAGACGATGATCACCGCGATCGGCACCGGCATCGGCGACGGGGATGCCGAGGGTTCGTTCAACTTGGCGAAGCTGCGTTACGGACGGATCATCATCATGACCGATGCCGACGTGGACGGCTCCCACATCCGGACGTTGTTGCTGACCTTTTTCTACCGGCAAATGCCGGAGTTGGTTCGCCGGGGCCACATTTACATCGCCCAACCGCCGCTTTACCAGATCAAGCGGAAAAAGCGCGAAGAGTACGTCGATGACGACGTGCAGTTGAACCGGATTTTGGTGTCGTTGGGGGCGGAGGAGGTACGGCTGCGCCACGTGAGCGACGGCCACGAATTCTCGCGCGAACAGCTCATCGACATCTTGGAGCAGTTGGAACGTTTGGCGCGGTTGAGCGAAGCCATCCGCAAGCACGGCGGGGATTTTGAGGAGTATTTGGTTTGTCGCGACGAGGTCTCGGGCGCGCTGCCGCAATACTTGGTGAAGGTTCGCGAAGGCAACGCCGAACACGTCCACTACTTCCATGACGAAGCGGAGGTGCGGGCCTTTGCCAGCGCCAACCCCGACCTCAACCTGTACGAGGCGGAGGTGGCCACGTTCGGCGACGAGGTGGCGTTGGACGGCGCGACCGGGTCGTCGCCCGAAACGGGTGGGAACGGTGCCGCCGAGGCGGAGACCAGCGCCGCGCCGCCGCTCGCAAGCCGGTACGGAAATGGGTCGGGCGCGGTGGCCCCGCACCTGCGACGCCGCGCCCGGCGCATCGAACTGCACGAATCCGCGGCGGTCCAGAAGGTGATTGCCGAGTTGGACCGGCGCGGCCTGCACATCGACCGTTACGTGGCCAACGACCAGCCGATGTTTGAACTGGTCGAGGGTGACGACGAACGCGCGACGGTGACGCCGTTGTCCTCGATGCCGGCCATCTTGGATGCGGTCAAGGAACTTGGGCGGCGCGGCGTCCAGATCAAACGCTTCAAAGGCCTGGGCGAGATGAACGCCAAAGAGCTGTTCGCGACCACCATGGACCCGGCCCACCGCAAATTGTTGCGCGTTGACCTCAACGAGAACAACGCGACGGAGGCAGACAAGATGTTCACAATTTTGATGGGCGACGTCGTCGAACCGCGGCGGGCCTTTATCGAGGACAACGCGCTCAACGTGCGCAACCTCGACGTTTAACGCCCCGCCCCGCCCCGCGCCTGCTACCCATGCCCTTACATCCCAACGAAAAGGTCGAACCGGTCAACGTGGCCGAGGAGATGTCGAAGTCGTTCCTCGACTATTCGATGTCGGTCATCATCTCGCGTGCTTTGCCTGACGCCCGGGACGGCCTGAAGCCGTCGCAGCGGCGGATCTTGTACGCGATGAACGATCTGGGGGTGCTGCCCAACCGGAAGCACATCAAGTGCGCCAAAATCGTCGGTGAGACGATGGGCAACTACCACCCGCACGGCGACATGGCGATCTACCCCACCCTGGTGCACATGGCGCAGGCGTGGGCCATGCGCGAGACGCTCATCGAGGGTCAGGGCAACTTCGGGTCGATGGACGGCGATCCGCCGGCATCCATGCGGTACACCGAGGCGCGGCTCACGCATCTCGGCGCGGTGCTCATGGAAGACATGGAGAAGAGCACCGTCGACTTCGTCCCGAACTACGACGAGACGACGGAGGAGCCGGTGGTGTTCCCAGCGGCCTTCCCCAACCTGCTCGTCAACGGGGGTACCGGCATCGCCGTCGGGATGGCGACGAACATCCCGCCCCACAACCTGGGCGAAGTGGTCGAAGCCATCTGCGCCTTGATCGACGACCCGGAAATCACGGTCCCCGGACTGCTGCAGCACATCAAAGGCCCGGATTTTCCGACCGGTTGCGCCATTTACGGGACGAGCGGGATCCGGCAGTACGCGGAACTTGGCCGGGGCAGCCTGAAGGTGCGGGGCCGGGCGACGATCGAGGAGACCAAAAACGGCCGGGAACAAATCCTCATCACCGAGATCCCGTACAACGTGAACCGGGCGGAGCTGATCAAGCGGATCGCCGGCCTGATCCAAGAAAAGGTGATCACCGACATCAGCGACGTGCGCGACCTGTCGGACGAGTCGACGCGGATCGAATTGGAATTGAAGCGCGACGCCAACGCCCGGGTGGTGCTCAACAACCTTTACAAGTACACCGCGATGGAAAGCACGTTCGCGGTGAACATGCTGGCCATCGACCACGGGCGGCCCAAGCTCCTCTCTTTAAAAGAAGCTCTGCAGGCGTACGTCGAACACCGGCGCGAAGTCATTTTGCGCCGGACGCGGCACCTGCTCCGGCAGGCGGAGGCGCGGGCGGAGGCGCTGGAAGGCTACTTGGTGGCGTTGGCCAACCTTGACGACTTCATCGACATCGTCCGGAGTTCAGCGAATCGGGAAGAAGCCAAGGTTCGCCTCATGGCCTACGAGTTCAGCCGGGCGCAGGTGGAGGCATTCGGGATCCGGGTGCGGCAGGAAGCGCGGTTGACCGACGGCCGTTACCTTTTCAGCCCGCAACAGGCCGACCAGATCTTGGAGCTGCGGCTTTACCAACTCACCGGGTTGGAACGCGAAAAGATCGTGGACGAATACGGCGAGCTGTTGTCACGGATCGACGACCTCACCGACATCCTGTCCCGGGCAGACCGGGTGATGACGATCATCAAGGAGGAGTTGCGCAGGATCCAGGAAAAGTACGGTTCCGCGCGCGCAACGGAGATCGTGCCCGAGGAAGGTGACATCGCGATCGAGGACCTCATCGCGAACGAAGGGTGCATCATCACGATCACCCACGCCGGGTACATCAAGCGCACGGCCGTGAGCGCCTTCCGGTCGCAGCGCCGGGGCGGTCGCGGGGTGATCGGCATGGCCACCCGCGAGTCGCAGATGGAGGGCGACCCTGGTGATTTTGTCGAGCACCTCTTCTCGGCCAGCACCCACGATTCGCTCATGTTCTTCACGCGGAGCGGGCGCTGTTACGTGGAGAAAGTCTACGAGATCCCCGAGATGAGCCGCTCGTCCAAGGGCCGCGCCATCGCAAACTTGCTCGAATTGCGTGCCGACGAGAAGATCGCGGCGACGTTGCGCATCGAGGCCAAAGGTGAAAACGGCGACGCGGAACGCGCGACTTGGGACCCGCACCTGCACGTCATCTTCGCGACGAGTAAAGGCATCGTCAAAAAGACGAACCTCGCCGACTTCGCCAACGTGCGGAAAGGCGGCATCATCGCCATCGGGATCGAGGAGGACGACTACCTCATCGACGTCTCCCTGACGGACGGCAACGACCGCATCGTGCTGATCACCAAGCGCGGCATCAGCCTGCGTTTCCACGAAGGCGACGCGCGCGACATGGGCCGCAACGCCGTCGGGGTTTGGGGCATCCGCCCGGAGGGGGATGACGCGGTGGTCGCGATGGCCAAGGTGGTGGCGGATGCCACGCTGCTGGTCGCGGGAGCCAACGGCGTCGGCAAACGCACCGGGTTTGACGAGTATCGGGAACAGAGCCGGGGCGGCAAAGGCATCATCACGATGAAGACCGGCGACCGCACGGGCGAGGTCGTGGGGGCCTTGACGGTTCACGACCAAGACGAGGTGATGCTGATCACCACGCGCGGCCAAATGGTTCGGACGCCGGTGGCCGACATCCGGGAGGCCGGTCGCAACACCATGGGGGTAAAACTCATCAATCTGGTGGAAGGCGAGACGCTGCAAGACATCGCGCCCGTGGTACGGGAAGGCGCCGAAGACGAAGTGGCCGACGCGGCGC
>CAXUNV010000347.1:0-5550 GCA_964252355.1 uncultured Chthoniobacterales bacterium
CTGCTTGCTAGGCACCCCGTCCAACATGGGGATCGGGCGATCTGGCGAGAAGCGCCGGTGGGGCGAAAACCCGGCCCGCTGAAAACGGCCACCACCGTCTGAGACGGCTGCGGGGCGGTTTGAGCCGGCGGCCTTGCCGTGCCAGCCCTTCGTCCCACCATTACCCCTGGGCGGGCGCGTTGCCCTGCGACGTCTCCCGCTCCACCTCCGCCACGAGCCGGCGCACACGCTCGAACGCGGCGCGGCCCTGTACAGACGCCACGCCGGCGTCGACGGCTTCCAGGTACCGGTGGGCGTTTCGGAGGGTTTTCTGCACCTTGGGCGTGCCCCGACGTGTGGTGAGGTTGTCGTGGAGGTCGGCCAGCTTCACCAAACCGACCGGTTCTGGAGCTTTCCGGAGTCGCGCCACGTAGTCCTCTTCCGCTTCCGCCTCCGGCAGGTCCGCAGACTTCGACAGATTTTGCACCCACCCGACGATCTCCGGGCCAAACTCCCGTGCGAGTTCCTCAGACGTCACGGGCGTGTCTTCCAGAACGTCGTGCAGGGCGCCGGCCGTCAGCGTGGCTGCGTCGGTGATGCCGAACCCGTGCCGGAGCGTCCAAGTCACCCGCGCCGGGTGCGCGTAATAGGGCGTGACCCCGTCCGGGAGCGTCTGCGAGCGATGCGCCCGGGCCGCGTAGGACAAAGCCCGCAGCGTCTCCGCCAATCCTTGTTCATCTGAGGCGTCCATATCGATCTGCTTTCCTCCGTGCAAGCTCGCGGCTTGCGGGGCGCCGCGCGGCCCCGTTTACTCCGCGTTCAGGATGGCAGCCGACGCGGTGTAACCATGCAGGAAGTTCTGGGTGCCCACCGGCCCAATCTCGCCGTTGCAAAAAAAACCCGAAAGCGGCAGTTGGCCCAGGTGTTCCGCCAAAGCCGCCGCGTCGTGGTTGGCCACGCCAAAAAGGTTGCGGCCGCGTCCGACGCACGAGAAGAGCAGGACCGCGAACGGGGCGGAGGAGGCCTCTTGAGCTCGCCGCGCGGACTCCATGAGGTCCGCGTGGGCTGACCGCATGTCGCGCAATTGAAACTGCACGGTCTGCCCGGTGCGCGGGTATGCCCCCACCGCCAGCGCGCCCATTTGCGGGTCGGCACCTAAGATGTTGCGAATGAGGAAGTCGCCCTGCTTGAAATCCTCGATGTACTCCGAGACCGCCAACCCAAGGAACAGGTTGTTGCGGACGGAGGTGCGCTCAACGGCCGGGATGCTCAAGAAGGCATTCTCCAACGCTTGGTAAGCCGGCAGGTTGCCGATCTCCAAGATCAAGTTGTCCTCGGCCTTCGTGATCGGCAGCGGATCGCCGATCGGCCGGCAGCCTTGGCTGACCAGCGGCACCACCCCGACGTTCGCGGTGAACACCACACCTAACACCGGCGCTTCCGTCACGCCCCCGTCCTTTAGTAGAAAAAACTCACCGTCGCCCCCGCCGGCGATCCCTCCCAAGGTCGGAACGCCAGGATACGCCTCGTTCCAGCCGACGAGCCATGGCTCCAAACCTTCAAAGGTCGGGTTGGTCAGCACGACCCAAGCGTGCGCCGCTTCGGCCGGGACCCCGGTCCGGCGGTGCCAAGCGGCGCCATCGGCGGCGGTCTCCACGTCTTCTTCGCTGAAGGCGAACGTCCGGAAACTGCCGGCCGGCAGCGAGAGCAACAACAGACTAAACCCTGGTCCCTCAACTTCTGTCCTGGTGCCAAGGACTCCGAAACCCGAGCAGCCCACCAACTCCGGCACGTGGCCGTGCAGCCGCACCAATTCCAAGCTGTCTTCCAGGTTCTCCGCCCACTCGTTGGTCGCGAAAAAAAACCCGAGGGAGGCGTTCACGCCCATCTCCTCACGCAAGGCGCGTGCCGCCTCGATGACCGCCGCTGCCGAGTACGGCCCGGTGTGGATGTGGGAAGCGGCTTTGGGTGTCATCACGGCAGTTTACAGTTGCCTTTGCGGAAGGAAAGGGGAGGTCATCTCCGTCGCCCAACGCCCGTGCTTGCGCGACCCCTTTCCAGACCAGCCTGTTCGATTTACAGAGGTCCGATGCGCGTAGTGATCACCGGCGGACCCAGTTCCGAACCCATCGACGAAGTGCGGGTGTTGACGAACCGGTCCACGGGCGAGTTGGCAGTCACCCTGTTCGACCAGTTCAAGGCCGCTGGCCACAAGGTCGACCTCCTGCTCGGCGAAGGCGCACGTTGCTGGCGTTCTGAAGCCAAGCCCTTCGGCCGGAACGAGGATCTGGAGGTTCTCCTGCAGGGCTGCTCCACGGGCGATCGGGTGGGCATGGTCCTGCACGCGGCGGCCCTGGCCGATTTCGCCGTGCAGGTCACCGACGCAGCCGGGTTGCCGCTGCGCGTGGCGAAGGTCGCCAGCCGGGGGGCACCCCCACGGCTTCTGCTGACGCCGAAGCCAAAGGTCATCGCCACCTTGCGCCGCCTTTTTCCGGAAGCGTTCCTGGTGGGCTGGAAGCTGGAGCACGATGGCGACCCCGCCGCGCTGCTCGAAGCCGCCAAAGCCCAGATCCGCGAGCACCGGCTCGACCGGTGCGTGGTCAACGGTCGGGCGTACGGCCCCGGGTTCGGCGTTTGCAGCGGGTCAGGCCTGCTTCACCACGCCCCCGACAAGGGGGCGCTCGCCGGCTACTTCGCGACCTGGGCGGCCCAAGGTTGATCAACCGAACGACCGACTGGCCATGCGGCTCTTTTACCATCCGGGTTACCACCACCCGCTCCCGCCAGGACACCCGTTCCCCATGGAGAAGTTCGGCCAAGCACATGCTCTGCTCCGCGCCGCGGGTTTGCCGGCGTCGGCCGCTCCCACCGCCGAGCGCATCGACTTGGAGCGGGTTCACGCCCCCGCGTACTTGGGAAAGCTGGCGACCGGCGGGTTGAGCGAGGGCGAGGAGTTCCGCTTGGGGTTCAAGACCTCGCCGGCGCTGTTCGCGCGCTGCCGCTTGGAGACGGGTGGCACGGTGGCAGCGCTCGAAGCGGCGTTGGTGGACGGGGTAGCGGCAAATTTGGCGGGAGGCACCCACCACGCCTTCCCTGGCCGGGCATCGGGGTTTTGCCTCCTCAACGACGTGGCCGTCGCCATCCGCCGGTTGCATGCCGGGTTGCCGAACCTGCGCGTGCTGGTCATCGACACCGACGCCCACCAGGGCAACGGCACCCACGCCATTTTCCGGGAGGATGGACGCGTGTTCACCTATTCCATTCACGTCGAAAAAAACTACCCTAGCATCAAAGAACCCGGCGACCTGGATGTCGGTTTGCCGCGCTGGGTCACCGGAGCGGTTTACCTCGGACGGTTGGCGGAGACGCTCCCACCGGTGTTTGACGGGTTTGACGCCGATCTAGCCGTTTGGATCAGCGGCGCTGACCCGCACGAGGACGACCGCTTCGGTCAGATGCGCCTCACCACCGCCGACTTGGCCGAACGCGACCGCGCAGTCGTCACCCTTTGCCAGCGCTACGAGGTGCCGTTGGCGGTCCTGTACGGCGGCGGCTACAACCGGGTGCCCGGCCAAACGGCACGGCTCCATACCTCGACGGTTCTGACCGTGGCCCAGGCGTATGGTCGGTCCGGAACGTGACGGCAGGATGGCCGAAGGGCAGTGGTGCGCGATGCAGGGTTCGAACCTGCGACTTCTTGCGTGTGAAGCAAGCGCTCTACCGCTGAGCTAATCGCGCGGAGGACCGAACGGCGAGCGTAGGTGATCCGGGGCGGTTTGCAACTGGATTCAGCCGGGGCCAGGAGGCGCGTACTCAGAGGCCGCCGCCCTCTTCCTAATGAAGAGCCCTCGGCAGAGCGGAGCTTTACCCCACATCGACGCCCGTCGGACCTAGCGTGGGAGCGGATCCGCCGACGTTTTCCGTGGTAGGGCAAGGCGAGTAATGCGAGATGCCGCCAAGCCGCGCGTAGGGTGAGGATTGACACACCGGTCCCGACACCGATTGAAGGTCGGCGGTGGCGGCGCAACGACCCGGTTCGGGTGGGGCGCAATTGCACACCCTCACCGCCCTCGGTACCGTCCCCGGCATGCCCGACGTCCTCACCGTCAGCCAGATCACGCGGCAGGTGCGCGACTTGCTTGAGGCGGGCATCGGCACGGTGTGGGTGGAGGGAGAGGTCTCCAACTACCGGCGCCAGTCTTCCGGTCACCATTACTTCACCTTGAAAGACGACCGGGCCCAGCTCGCCTGCGTGATGTTTGCCCGGGCCTACGCGGGTGCCCGGCGCGTGCCGTTGGCCGACGGCATGCACCTGCAGGCTCTGGGCGAACTGACGGTCTACGAAACCCGGGGTCAGTACCAGTTGGTGGTCGAATTGATCCAAGCCAAAGGGTTGGGTGCCCTGCAGGCTAAGTTTGAGGCCCTGAAAGCTCGCCTGCAGGCGGAAGGTCTCTTCGAGGCCGGCCGCAAACGGCCGCTGCCCACGTTTCCGTCCCGGGTTGCCTTGGTGACCTCGCCGACCGGTGCCGCCATCCAAGACATGCTGCACATCCTCGGCCGGCGCAGCCCTTGGTTGCGCGTCCTCGTTTGCCCGGTGCGCGTCCAGGGCGAAGGTGCCGCCGCCGAGATCGCTGCCGCGATTCGGGAAGTCAGCGAGCGCGCGTCAGAGTTGGGGGTACAGGTTCTGATCGTGGGACGCGGGGGCGGCAGCTTCGAGGACCTGTGGGAGTTCAACGAGGAAGCGGTCGCGCGGGCGATCTACGAAGCCAAAATCCCGGTGATCTCCGCCGTGGGACATGAGATCGACTTTACCATCGCCGATTTCGTCGCCGACCTGCGCGCGCCGACTCCCAGCGCCGCGGCTGAGTTGGTGGCCCCCGAGGTCCAAGGGTTGTCCGAACATCTGCGCCGGCTCCAAGCGAGCCTGGAACGCAATGTTCGCCAAGCTTTGGAGATCCGTCGCCTTCACCTACGGCAACACTCCCTCTCGGTCTTCCTGAGGGAGCCGCGGCGCCTGGTGCACGAACGCGAGCAACGCCTCGACGGGTTGGAGGCGAGATTGCAAGCGACCCCCACCGCCGCCTTGGGACGGCTACGGGAGCGCGTCGGCCAGTTGCGCTCGCTGGTGCAGGCTTTCCGTCCCGATGGACAGTTGGAGTTCCGCCGGCAGCGTTTCGGGCAGGCGCTCCTCCGGTTCGCGACCGCCACCGCAGGCCTCTTGGTGGGCAACCGCGAACGGCTCGTTTCAGCGATTCGCCACCTGCAGATGCTCGGACCGCAACAGACGCTCAATCGCGGTTACACCATCACCCGGGATGAAGCAGGTCGTCTGGTGACCCGCACCGGCCAAGTCGTGCCCGGCAGCTGCCTCCGGACGCAGTTGACCGATGGCGAGGTGGTGTCGTGGGTCGAGGGCTGAGGGGCGGTTTGTGGTCGCCGCTGCTATTGATGCCGGACCCGCGGGCGACCCGGTGGGCGAAAACCCGGTCCGCTGTGAATCGCTGCATCGTTGGAGGGCGTTGGCGGGGCGGTTTGAGCCGGTGGCCCGACCTTAATGGCCGGATGTCAGGA
>CAXUNV010000348.1:0-5539 GCA_964252355.1 uncultured Chthoniobacterales bacterium
GTGTAGGCCCGCGCGTAGATCTCGGTGGCTTTGGCATCGGCCTCGCCCCGGATCTGTTGAAGCTGCCGGTACGCCGTCGAACGGATTTCGTTCATGTCGCGTTCCCTTTGGCCGGCGATGCGCGCCGATTCGCCCTCACCCTGGGAGCGGAACAGCTGCGCGATCTGTTGACGCTCCGAAATCATCCGTTGGTAAATGCGGTCCAGCACGTCGGCGTTGTAGTTGACGCGCTTGAGCCGAACGTCGAGCAGCGCGATGCCGAACTCGGCCAACTTGGCGGTCGATTCCGTTTTGATCTCCTCTTCGATGTTCAGTCTTCCCACCCGGATGGGCGGTAGCAGGCCGATCGTCCCCAAGCCGCTCGAGGCCGCGCCCTTCAGGATCTCGTCATGCAGCGGCTTGCGGTCTTTGTCGGTGCGGACCAGTTCGATCAGGTCATGTTTGGCGATCGCGTTGCGGGTTTCGCTGCCCAAAATGTCCTCTAGCCGGGACTGGGCGCTGCGTTCATCCTGTAAACGGACGAAGTAGGTTTTAGGATCCGCGATGCGCCACCGCGCAAAGGTGTCGACGTGGATGTAGGTTTTGTCCTTCGTCGGCACGGCCACGGGCGCGCCTTCCCACTGCAAAAAACGTTTGTCGAGACGGTGGACGGCTTGGATGAACGGCAATTTCAGGTGCAACCCGGGCTCGGTCACGGGGTCGCCCACGGGTCGGCCAAATTGGGTGAGGATGACCTGCTCGGTCTGGTCAACCGTATAAAACCCGCCGGTCAGGGCAAGCAGGACCACGACCGCCACCAACAACCCGAGCCCCGCGTACACCCGCCTCATCATCTCTGGTCCTCCCCCTTAACCGGTCCGGAGCCTGGGAGCGGCAGGATCGGCAGCAGTTGCCTCATCGATTCATCCAACAGGATCTTTTGGCCCACGCTGGGCAGAACGTCGCCCAGCGCCTCCAGGTAGAGCCGGGTGCGGGTGATCTCTGGATTTTTCGCGTACTCGGCGTAAAGCGCATTGAACCCGGCGACGTCGCCTTCGGCCTCGTTGACGCGTTTAAACCGGTACCCTTCCGCCGCACGGATGGTCTGGTCTGCCTCGCCGCGCGCCTTCGGGACGGCCTTGTTGTAGTCGCCGTTGGCGACGTTGATCGCGTTTTCGCGGTCCTGCTGAGCTTTGTTGACCTCGTTGAACGACGCTTGCACAGGCTGCGGTGGGTTGACGTTCTTAAGCTGCACTTGGTCCACCCGGACGCCGAGTTGGTATAGCCGCGCCAAGGCCTGGGTGCGCGCGAGCGCCGCGATTTCCACGTCCTGCCGGCCGATGGTGATGACCTCGTCAACCGTCCGGTCGCCGATCACCTCGCGCATCGCCGCTTCGGAGATGTCTCGCAGGGTCTGCCCAGGGTCGCGGACGTCAAAGAGGTATTGTCGGGCATCCTCAATGCGGTACTGCACCACCCATTCGACCAAGGCCGCGTTGAGGTCGCCAGTCACCATCGTCTTTTCGTCGTCAGGATTCTCCGAGGCTTGTACCGGGTTGGTGTAGCCGGCCGTGCTGAAGCCGAATTCAAGCTTCAACTGCCGCCGGGTGGGCAGAACCAGCACCTCGTCGATCCCGAGTGGCAGCTTGAAATGCAGGCCGGGTTCGGTGGTTTTCAAGAAGCGGCCAAACCGAAGGACCACGCCTTCGGATTCCGCGCCGATGGTGTAAGAACAGGTGGCTGCCACCGCCAGCAGCGCGAGGACGACCAGGGCCAACGCGAGCCAACGCAGCGTCTGTCCGGTCGGGAGTGCCAGGGGTGGTCCGCCGCGAGAAGGAGAAATGGGCATAACTGGAAAACGCCGAGGCAGGATCGGACGGCCGGGCACGTGCGGCAAGCGAAGACCGTCGGCGATCCCAGCGGCACCCTGGCGCGCGCGGGTTTGCCGCCGTCGCGCGCGGCCAGCCGGGTGGGCGGCGACTAACCAGGTTCGGAACGTACCGCCCGGCCCGCGTGCTGCGGCCGTTTGCACGTTTCCGGGCAGCCGCGGAATGGACGACGGGTGGGTCGAACCCTCCGTAAGACGGTTTTACGTGTCGGCGTCGGTGACGTTGCCCTCCCGGATCTCCCCGCGCCAGCCGCCGCTCTCCTGGCCGCGTTTTTCGATGAAATCTTTAAAACGCTCCAAATCACCCTGCACTCGGCGGGACAACAGCCCGAGCGCGTCGCCCACGTGCTCGATCAAGCCTTCGGGCTCGTACCCAAGAACCAGCGTCAGCCGCGTTTTTCCGCCGGGAGCTTTGTCGAAACGCACCTCGCCCGCGTTCGGCGCGCCCGTGGTGCTGCGCCAAGCGATCTCCTGATCGGTGATCTGACGAAAGATTTCGGCGTCCCATTCCTTCTCTTTTCCGCCGATCTTGGCCTTCCAATGCAGCCGTTTGTCGTCTAGCTGCTTCACTTCCAGCACGCCCTCCATGAAGTACGGGAACTCTTCAAACTGTGTCCACTGGTTGTAGGCGGCCGCAACGGGCACGTCGATCTCGATCGATTTTTCGATGGTTTCCATGGTCCGAACTCTGGGCGACGGTGATTTGCCCTTTCCTTCGCGCGGCAGAAAACCCCTGGATCGGTGCGGGCGGGATTGGGTGCGGTCCCGGCGGCGCGCCATGAGCCCCTTGCCGGGGACCTACGCGGCTTCCAATCGCCCCAGCCGCTGCTACGTTCGCCGATGGAGCAAAAAGATTTCCGCGCGGCGATCCTCTCCCGCACCTTCCACGACGAAGACGACTCGATGAGCCTCTTCCTGGATGTGCAGGGTTTGGACCAAACGGCAGACCTCGGCGTTCTGCAGACAGAACCCGCCTTGGAGATCCGCCAGATCCAAGCTCATCCCGAGGACCAGAAGCATCACGCGCTGGAACTGCGCACCTCGCGGCGATCCGAACTAAACAAGGGCGACGTGATCACGCTGCGTTTTGCTTCCCAGACGGTCTCGTGAGGTGAGGTGAGGTGGGCGCCTTGCCTCGCCGCCACCTCTGTCTCCGTGCGGCGCGCGGGGGGGGTTCACGACTGGTCGCGACGGGAGAAGCGCCGCGTTAAACTTGGCACGCCGGCGTCGCGCTTCTCTCTGGTGACCGCCTCCTGCCCGCCTGCCCGCGGACGCTGACCGGTCCCTTGCAGGCGAATCCACCCGGTGCGGTCGAAAAACCCGGCGCGCAGCCGCGGTTTCAGGAACGCCGACTCGATCGGGCCGAGGTCCGGCAGGCGTAAAGCGAAGCGGTGAGAATTTCGGCGCACCGTGACCGGATGCAGGAGCGACCGCGTGACTTCGTCCCGCAAGAAGGCCGCACCCGAGAACTTCGGCACGGTCAAACTCCAACGGAGTGACTCACCGCTAACCGTGCGGACGGCGAGCAGCAGCCGCAGCCCGGATGATGGGATGGCGCCCGCCGCCAGCTCCACCCGCACACCGTCTGCATCCGCCATGGCTTGGCGCACCGGACCCGGCGCGCCGCCGCGAACTTCTTCGGCGTAAAACCGTTCGTCGGGCCGGGCGTACCCCGTGAAGCGCCGCCGGCTACCGGCGACTTGGGTTTCGTGCGCCAGGATCGCATCGCGTTTGCGATGTACCTCTGCCGACGTCAACTGGAGGGTGTGCGCCGGGTCCGCGGGCGGCAACTTTGGCGCGTGCACCAAATACCGCAGCGTGGTGAAGCTCAGGGGCGCCGAAGCGGCCGTCGCCAAGCTGAAAAGGACGTGCAAAGCGCTGTGGTCGGGGTGCCGGTCGTCCGCGTCCGGCAGCAGCACCAACGTCGGTCGCCAAGCGTCGAGCTGGGTCAGCAAGCCGTCGGACACGGCCCCGACGTTGCGCATCAACAGGTCCGTGAGACCTTGGTCCGGGTACCGGCAGAACACGGCGTCTTCCTCCTTGCCGCCTAGTACCCGCAGCGCCGCCACCGCCTCGGCGTTGCGGCGCTCTCCCCAGCGTTTCTGATCCAAAGGGTCGATACGCCAACGCCGCTCCACCAACCGCTGTGCCCAAGGGTTGTTGTCGCCGCTTGTCAGGTAAACCACCCGGGTCGGCACGCGTTGCGCAAAGGCCCGCTGCAGAATGCCGCCGCCGGCCAGGGATTCATCATCGGGGTGCGGGGCCAAGAAAAGGATGCGGTCTTCTGCAGAGAACATGGGTTGGGCAGTTGCCCCGCATGCGTCCATCCAACCGCATTTGGGGCGTGAACGCGGAGAGTCTCGGATGCTCGGCTCCGGTGCAACCAGAAAATCTGCCGGTCGGCCCGCGATGATCGGCCTTCGCAAAAAGATTGGCGCCGCGAACGGTCCTCCTGCATCGTACTCGCCGGAGCGCGTGAAACCCCCGGAGCGAGAAGTGAAAAGAGGATGTTAGGTTCCGTTGCGCGTCGGGGGTCCGGCCCAACGGCCGGCGTGGGTTTGGGTGAGTTCGGTGAGGCTAGCTGGTCAGCCAAGCTGAGCGAGGGCTCTGCCTGGGTTTTTGACGCGGCCGCCCGCATCGACCCGGCGATCTGGCGAGGTGCGTTGAAGTCGCACGTGCGGGACGCTCGCTTCTATGAACTGACCGAGCGCACCCTGGCCGACCAGTTCGACCAACGCTACTTCGTCTTTCGCCGGGACGGGACCGGCGAAACGGCCGTGCAACCGTTTTTCTTCGTGCGGCAGGACCTCGTGGCTGGCTTGCCCGCCGGCATCCGTCGCCGGGTCACGGGGTGGCGTGCGAAGTGGCCAAAACTGCTTTACCTGAAGATGCTGATGGTCGGCAGTCCAGCGGGCGAAGGCCAGCTCGACCTCGCCGAACCGTGGGTTTGCCGGGCCTTGCGCGAGGGCTTACTTGCTTACGAGAAGGTCGCGCGGCCCGCCATCGTGATGCTGAAGGATTTTCCGGGCAGCTACCGTCCTTTGCTCGAAGAATTCACCCGGCACGGCTTCCGCCGGATCCCCGGCATGCCGTGCGCCGAGCTCCCGCTCGATTTCAGCAGCTTCGAGGAGTACATGCAGACGAAGCTGAGCAAGGTCTTTCGCAAAAACCTGCGGCGCAAGTTCAAGGCGTTGGCGCAGCACCCGCCCCTCACCATGGAGGTCGTGTCCGACGTCAGCCCGTTCATCGACGAGGTGTTCCCGCTTTACCTACAGGTCTTTGAACGCGCCAAACTCCGGTTTGAACGCCTCAGCCGCGATTATTTCCTCGAACTCAGCGCTTTGCTGCCGGACAAGGCCCGTTATTTCCTTTGGCGACAAGAGGGTCGCTTGATCGCCTTCAATCTCTGTTTGGTGCACGATGGCGTGTTGCACGACCTCGATATCGGTCTCGACTATTCGCGGGCGCTGGCGTTGCACCTCTATTACGTGACCTGGCGCGACGTGGTCGCTTGGTGCTTGCAGCAAGGTTTGCGCGCCTACCACGCCGGACCGCTGAACTACGATCCCAAGCTGCACCTGAAGCTGCGGCTGCTCCCGCAGGACGTCTACGGGCGTCACCCAAACCCGTGGATCAACCCCATCCTGCAGTTCGCGATGAATTACCTTGGCC
>CAXUNV010000349.1:0-5506 GCA_964252355.1 uncultured Chthoniobacterales bacterium
GTCCGCCAGAGGCGCGGGCGATCCCTGCAGCCCGCTCCACCCTCACGCGTACCCGGCGGCGGGTTAGGTTGACCTCGCCTTGCCTTACCTGGCGCTCCGCGCATGACGTTTCCTTTAGCCGCCCGTTTCCTGAAGCAAGGCCCGGACTTCCCCGACCGCATCTGCGAAATGGGCCGAATCGGCGGCCCCGGCACGGGCGTGGGCGACCGCCGATCGGATCCGTGCGGCGAGTTCGCGAGGAGCCTGGGCGAAAGCTTCGGCTGCCGCCACCGCCCCTTTGTCGCCAAACCAATAGACGCGGTTGAGCGCAAAAAGGCGCTGCAACAGCAAATGGATCGCGCGGTGCAGGCAGGCTTGGGCGTTGAATGGATCGTCACGTCTCGCGAAAGCTTCGGCGTGGTAAAGTGAATGCTCGATCGAAAACGGGGTCTGCTGGAGCATCGTCGTCCGGAGCGGTTCTGGGTAGGTGCTTACCTCCCGTTTCCAGCCTGCGATGAGGTCCGCCGGATCGGCGAGCGGACGACAGAGGCAGATCTCGGCAAGGTAGTTGACGTTCCAGAAACCAAACGGCGGTTGTTGTCGGAAGTCGTGCTCGACTACTCCCTGGCACACCTGGTTCCACGTTTTTAGGAGTTTACCCAGTTCGCGGTAGAGCAGGTCCACGCGGCCGAACGGGGTCTTGATCCAAGCGCCGCCGTTCACCCATGGACCCCAAGCGTAGAACGGGGTCAGCTCCGTCTGGGACGGCACGCCGTCAACCGCGCGGACCGACTGAGACAGCAGCGCGAGGTCAGGCAGGGGTGCGTCGTCGTAGTAGATTGCCACATCCACGTCGGAGGAGGCGTCGGCATCGCCGCGTGCAAAGGAACCGCCCAGGACGATGGCGCGTATCCCTGGCACCTTTGCACACCGTCGGGCGAGTTCGGCCACAAGGGCGGCGCGGCCGTCGCCCATCCCGAGTGCGCGGAGGTGTTCCACGATGTCCATAGAAGGGGGCGCGGGGCAACGGGCGGGACGCCCGCGCTCCCCTGGTCACCGGGGAACTTGCACGATCAGCGTGCCTTGCCCGTCCGAGGTCGCCGGCGCTTCCGCTGGGGGTTGGGGTAACCGCAGCAACCGCCGCAGGCCGAGCGCGGGGATGGCAATCCAGTCGGGTCGGTTGTTGAGTTCATAACCCATTTCGTAGATTACCTTCTCCAAGAGGAACGCGTCCAATAAACGTCCGGTTTCCTCCGCGGTCGCCGGCAGGAAAACGGCGCCGCGCACGGTGTCCAACCAACTCTCCAAGAACGCGTGGCAGGCCATTTCCGAACATTCTTCCGCGCGCGCTTCCAGCGCCGCGCGGTCGGGATGTCCGACGAGCGCGGCGTGCGCGGCGTAGTGAAAAGAGCGCAGCATCCCGGCCACGTCGCGGAGCGGCGAACGCTTTTGCCGACGGTGGGCGAGCGACCGCAAGGGTTCCCCTTCAAAATCCAAAATGACGAAATCGTCTCCGGTTTCCAGCACCTGCCCGAGGTGGTAATCGCCGTGGGTGCGGATCTTCGCGGCGGTCACGGCGACGCCGTCGAGTTGCGTCGCGCGTTCTTCGATCGCCGGGCCGAGTCCCCGGACCGCCTCGCCCAGGATTTCTGGAGCTCGTTCGGAGAGGGTCGCAGGAAGGTCGCGCGCGGACGTGCGGATGCTTTGCGCAAGTTCGCGTAAATCCTCGCCCGTCAATGGTTCTGGAGCGAACGCCGGGTCCTGGTCATCGCCGGCCAGCGCGCGGTGCATCTCGCCGGTCCGCTTCCCCAGTTGCCGGACACGGGCGAGAAACACCCCATCCACCGCGGCACCCGCGCCCTCGTGGATGGCCTGCAATCGTCCCAAGGCCCAGGCCCAGGCGTCGCCGCGGTTCCTCACCATGCCGACGGCCAACCCGAGCACCCTCGTCTCTTGACCCGCGACGTGGTATTCGAGCGCGCCCACGAAGGGTGGCACGTGCGCAAAGCCCTGCCGCTCGCTGAGGAAGCGGGTCAGTTCCGCGTCGGGGTTTATCCCCGCCGCAAGCTTGCGGTAGAGCTTTAGAAAAATGCGGTCGTCGTAGATGATGGATGAATTGCTCTGCTCGACCTTCAACAACCGGCTCTTGGGGACGGCGCCGGTCGTGTTGGCCGTTTGGAGTTCCGCACTGGGGATGCCCGCGACTTCGCCGCGTTCTCCGCGCCGCACGCCGCCTGTCGCCATCAACTGAAACAACGCTTCGCGGGCGAAGGGAAAGTGGAGGGCGTCGACGAGCACCTTGCCCGCGTCGGCGCCGGTGCTTCGCGAATCCGGGGTGAGCACGGCTTCCGGGGCAGCGGCCGCCTCCGTGGGCGCGACGGTCGCGAGCAGCATTTGGTAGGTTTCACGTCCGCCGTCGGCGTACTCGATGTCGACAAATGCCAGGTGCGCGCCGTCCAACGGCACCGTCTCGTTCACCGTCAGGTTGTGGAGGTGGCGAGCTTTGCCGCCAAACCATCGGCTGCGGCGGAGGTAAACCGGCAGCACCTCGTGCTCGAAGCGCGTGCGCTCCTCGTCCGAGGCGAAGAGCGGTTGGTGATCGACGGGAGAGGGGAAAGCTGCGTTGGACATGGTTGGGCAGGGTCAAGGGTTGGGAGACGGTTAGGAAGAAGTTTTCAGGGACGCCAGGCTTCTCGGGTTGAGCTGTCCTGCCGTCAGAATGAAGGCGGCGTTTGAAACCGGGGGGGAGATGCGTAGGACCGCTGGACTTAAGGTAGTCAGCAACCCACTAGAGCGGCTTAGAGCCGTTTTTAGTTCGACGCAAGCCGCAAATGGAAGGCGCCAAAAGCTAAGGCTTAACTGATAAGCCGGCTCTTTTGGCCAGCGTGCGCTGCCGGTCGTCAAACGACAGGAAAACGGTGGCCCCGCACTCTTGGGCAACGGCAACGTGCAGCGTTTCGCAAGGGATTGCGCACTTCGACGCGGTGCAGCGGGGTAAACGCCAGTGTTTCGTTGGACGCCGCAAGATGTCGCGCCGCCGCTTCCGCGTTGCTGTCGGCGCGCAAAAGGGAAATCAGGAAACTGCTGTCCGGGTACGCGTCGGCTGCCATCGGGTCAGTCCCGCAACGTCTCCCAAAACCGGGCCGTTGCGCGCGTCGTCAAAGCCTTGCCCACCGGCCGATGATTCTTGAACCGGTCCGCCCAGTTGACCGAGCGTCGGTGTGGCTTTCGGAAGGGGGAAAGCGTTGCGAAAGGATTGCCTCTGCGGGTGATGGTGACTTCTTCGCCGCTATCCAGCCACTTGGCCACCTCGGCGAAACGGTTGCGCAGTTCGCGGATGGTCGCCGTCTTCATGGTGAGACAGGTTGGTTCCAAAGGGGGCGGCCAAGGTCGGTGAGGGCAACCGCGCTCCGGTCAGTCATCGAGTGACCGAAAACCCTTGCGGACAAACCCGGGCTCGGGGCAAGAGAAACGGCACGCGTATGAAGGCGTTGGTCACGGGAAGCTCCGGCCACCTCGGTGAGGCGTTGGTCCGCACGTTGCGGGACTTAAAACACGAGGTCGTCGGATTGGACGTCGCGCCTGGCCCGTTCACCGCCTGCCTCGGCTCGATCGTCGACCGCGCCTGCGTGCGGCGCTGCCTGGCCGGCGTGCGCACGGTTTTCCACGCGGCCACGCTGCACAAACCCCACGTGGCCACCCACCCGCGGCAGGAGTTTGTGGACACCAACGTGACAGGCACGCTCAACCTTTTGGAAGAGGCGTTGAGGGCAGGCGTCGAAGCGTTCGTCTACACCAGCACGACGAGCGTTTTTGGCGATGCGCTCCTGCCACCCGCCGGCGCTCCCGCCGCGTGGGTGACCGAAGACGTCACGCCCATTCCCAGAAACATCTATGGCGTGACTAAGGCGGCGGCGGAGGACCTTTGTCAGTTGGCCCACCGGAACCAGGGGCTCGCCTGCGTCGTGCTCAGGACCTCGCGGTTCTTTCCTGAGGAAGATGATTCCAGGGTCGTCCGGGAGGCGTTCGAGGATGAGAACGTCAAGGTGAACGAGTTTCTCTACCGGCGCGTGGACCTTGCCGACGTGGTGAGCGCGCACCTGTCGGCGGCCAAGCGCGCCGCAACGCTCGGGTTCCGTCGCTACGTCATCAGCGCGACGACCCCGTTCTCGCCCGATGACTTGGCGACCCTGCGGGCCGACGCGCCGTCCGTCGTGAGGCGTCTGTTTCCCGATTACGAGGCGGCGTATGCGCGGCGTGGTTGGAGAATGGTGCCGAGCATCGACCGCGTCTACGTCAACGAGCGAGCGCGGGGTGAACTTCGCTGGCAACCGCGGTACGATTTCAGGTTCCTCCTCGACCACCTGAAAGCGGGCAAAGGGACGAGGAGTCCGTTGGCCCGTCTCGTCGGGTCAAAGGGGTACCACGCCGAAAGGTTTGCCGACGGGCCTTATCCCGTTGAATAGGCGTTGACCTTCGACGGGCCGTTCACGGCGAGGATCTTGGAGTCAGCGGCGGCACCGGTTTTGCAAGAGTCGTCGCCGGGTCGGCGGTGAGCGCCGGGAGGTTGCCTTTGAGCAGGTCGCGGATCTCGCTGAGCACCACCACGTCGGGCGGCACCGCGGCGGCTTCCTGGGCTTTGCGCGCCTCGGAACGTTTCAACCGGTTGACGGCCTGGACCAACAAGAAGATGCAGAGGGCGACGATCAAGAAGTTGATGAGGATCGTGAGAAAGTTGCCGTAGGCAATGACGGGTCCAGCCGCCTTGGCCGCCGCGAGGGACATGCCTGCAGTGATCTTGTCCGACAGCGGGATGTAAAGATTGCTGAAGTCGAGGTTGCCGAGCACCTTGCCGATCGGCGGCATCACCAAGTCTTCCACAATTGACGTCACGATCCGTCCGAAAGCCGCGCCGATGATGACGCCGACAGCCAAGTCAACCACGTTGCCACGGTTGATGAACGCTTTGAATTCGCTGAGTAGGCTCATGTTCTAGAAGTGAAGTTTTGGCGAAGGGAGGAAGCAAGCCGGAACCTTGGTAAACCGTCCATTCCGGCGGTTCTGGAGGCGGGTGCCGCGGCCATGCGTGCAGTACGCCGGCCAGCCACGTCCGGTTGCGCGGTACGCCCTGCGCCGCGAGTCGCGTCCAAGCCCGGGAGGGCGCTGCTCCCCGCCCGCTTTTTAAGAGGCGAACCGCCGCGTCCCGGCCACGCAGAGGAGCACGCCGGTTGCGGTCGCCAGCAGTCCGAACCCGACCGGTTCATGCAGGAGGGCGGCGGCGAGCGCGAGTCCCAAGAACGGCTGGATGAGTTGAAGTTGGCCAACGGTCGCGATCCCGCCCAGGGCCAAGCCGCGGTACCAGAAGACGAAGCCGATCAGCATGCTGAACACCGACACGTAGGCCAAGGCGGCCCAGGCGGGCCAACCGACGCTGTCCCACGACCTTGGCAAGCAAGCCCAGGCCAAAGGCAGCATCACGGGCAGGGCTAGCACGAGCGCCCAGGAAATGACCTGCCAGCCCCCGAGC
>CAXUNV010000350.1:0-5501 GCA_964252355.1 uncultured Chthoniobacterales bacterium
GAAGGGAGAGGCCACCCCGCCGCCGGAACCCGTGGCCCGGGGTCGTTTTGAAAAGAGCGAGCCGACGATCGTGGATGGCCAGGACCTCGACGTGCCCACCTTCTTACGGCGCAACCTGCCGGAACGTTAAGCCCGGGTGAGGTGGCCCTCAGCCATTTTGGCGGGCGCCAATCGTTGATCCTTTCGGCGCGCCGGGTTATGCTCGGCCCTGCGCATGGCCTTTGAACGAACCGAGTGCATCCTCAACCGGCTCGCACCGAGAACGACGGTGACGCGTCCCCCGGCGGTGCCTCCACCGCGGGCCGGTAAACACCCGGAAGCTTTGTTGGCCGAAGCGCTTAACTTTCTGCGCGAAGGCGGTTATCGACTCACCAAGCCGCGCGAGGTCATCGTGCGGGCGGCGATCACTTTCTCAGAGCCGTTCCACGCGGAGGCGCTGCTGGCCAAAGCGCGTGAACTTGACCGCCTGATCTCCCTGGCCACGGTTTATCGGACGTTGCCCATGCTGCTGGACAGCCGGCTCATCCGCGAGGTCGAACTCAACCGCGGCCACCGTTATTACGAGGTTAACCGCGAGCAGTCGCCCGCCGCTTTCCACATCGTCTGCACGGACTGCCACCAAGTAATCCAAGTGCAGGACGAGTGCATCACCCTGCGTGAACGGTTCCTCGCCAACCGTCTTGGTTTTAAGCCTTCCAAGCTGAACGTGCGCATCGAGGCTTCCTGTTTGGATCTGCTGCAGCGCGGCGAGTGCCGCCACCGTGGGGCCGCGGCGCCCCCGATTTCCACCGCGGCAAGTGCGGGCGCGAAGTGAGGTGGGCGGCCGCCGTGTTTCTGCAATGCCCGCGCCAAGGGCGTGCTTCGATTCGTGAGCAAGGCTTGGGGGCGATGAAGGGTTGCTTTTGCCTGCGGTGGGGCGTTAACCCCGAGGCGGCCCACCCACCGGGCGGGACGCCCGCGCTCCCCTAAAAACCATGCGGGCCACCAAGCCGCAAAGGTTTGGCGGCGTCCCAGGATCGTCGGCAATGGCGGGGAGCACCCGCCCTCATTGGCTGCGGCGCAGGTTGGCCAACAGCCGCAGGATCTCGATATAGAGCCACACCAGCGTCACCGTAAGGGCAAACGCGCCGTACCATTCCATCCACTGCGGCGCCCGGGTCTGGACGCCTTGGGCCACGTACTCAAAATCGAGCACCAAGTTGAGCGCGGCGATGACGCAGACCAGCACGCTGAACCCGAGTGCCATCGAGCCCGATCCCGAAAGGAACGGGAGGGAATGGTGCGCAAACATGCCAAAAACCAAATTGGCGAGGTAGAGCACGGCAATGCCGCCAGTGGCCGCCACCACCACGGAGCGAAACGTCTGCGTGACGCGAATCAGCCCGGACTGGTACGCCGCCAAGAGCGCGAACATCACCGAAAAGGTCAAACAAACGGCTTGGATGACGATCCCGTGGAAACGGGTTTCCAAAAGGACCGACAGAGTGCCGATGAAGAAGCCTTCGGCGAGGGCGTAAGGCACGGCCAAAACCCGGCTAAGGCTCGGACGGAAGGATATGATCATGGCCAAGGCAAAACCGACTAAGGCACCACCCATGGCCAAGGTGCCGGCGGTTGCGGGTTCGCGCCAAACCGCGCTCCAACTGTAGGCAGCGCTGGCGGTGACCAGAAGGAGCAACAAGACGGTCCGGGCAACCACGCCGCGCAAGGTCATGGCGCGGGTGGCAAGGGGTAAACCCCGGAACGTGGAATCATTCAGAACAGGATTTCCAGATCGCATAAACGGATAGGGACGGGGATACCATGCCACAGGTCGCCGGTTTTGCTGCAGGAATCGCACCCGCCATCTTGGGCGACGGGCAAAGTGGCCGTTGGCAAAACCATGCCTTTCAGCCCAAGCCGCCGACCATGGAACGCGTTACCGGCATTGGCGGGCGGCTCTTCCGTGCAAGCAACCCTGAGACACTGGCTGCGTGGTACGAGGACCACCCGGGGGTCAGCCGTGTACCGGCCGACTACAGCCAATCACCCTGGCTGCAACAAGCTGGCCCGACGGTTCTTGCACCGTTTGCGCACGAAAGCGATTACTTCGGCAGCCCCGAACGGGTCCAGATGATCAATTTCCGCGTGCGGAACCTTGACGCCACCGTAGGGCAATTGCGGGCTGCGTCGGTTGAGGTGGTCGTGGACCCTGAGAATTACCGGGACGGCCGGTTTGCGCACCTCCACGACCCGGAGGGCAACCCAATCGAACTCTGGGAACCGAAAAGAGCAGACCTTCCGAGAGAGGGCTGGGTCATCCTGAAAGAAAAGGGCGCCTGAAACCGCCGGCGGCCTCCTCAAACTATCGCGACGTCCGTACGCTGCTTTAGGCAGCGGCTTCTTGCGGCACGTCGATCGGCTTTTCTTTCTTGCTCAGAGCCCGCCGCAGTTTCGCCAGCGCGATGTTCTGCAGCTGCCGGATGCGCTCACGCGTGACCCCAAACTTCTTGCCAACCTCCTCGAGGGTTTTCGGCTTGCCGCCGTCGAGTCCGAACCGTTGAAAGATGATCTTCTTCTCGCGTTCGTCCAAAACCTCGAGCAGTTCGCTGACCTCGTCCCGCAGGTTCTTGTCGCGCAAGAGTTCGAAAGGCGTCTGCGCGTCCTCGTCACCGACGATCTCGCCAAATTCGGTCGAGTCGTCGTCGCTGATCGGCGCATCCAAGGATGCGGGCCGGATGGAGACGGTCTTCAGCTGCGAAACTTTGCCGCTGGAAATGCCGATCTCTTCCGCCAACTCTTCGTCCGTCGGTTCGCGTCCCAGTTCCTCGCTCATCTGCAAGGAGACACGCCGCATCTTGGAGATTTTGTCTACGAGATGCACCGGCAGGCGGATCGTTTTGCTCTGGTTGGCCAAGGCACGTTTGATGGACTGTTTGATCCACCACGCCGCGTAAGTGCTCAGTTTTCCGCCCTTCGCCGGGTCGAAGCGTTCTACAGCCTTCATCAATCCGATGTTGCCTTCGGAAATAAGGTCCAACAGCGGCAATCCTAAATTCGCGTAATCGTGCGCAATTTTGACCACCAAGCGGAGGTTAGCCTTGATCATCAGCGCGCGCGCTTCGCGGTCGCCTTTTTTGATGCGCGCAGCCAACTCGATCTCCTCTTGGGGGGTGAGAAGCGGAATTTGTCCGATCTCGCGGAGGTAAATTTTGATTCCCGTATCTGAATCTTCACCAGCCATAAATTAGGTGTTCGTTAGTCCTGTGAGACAGCCACAATCTCCCCGCCCGAAATCGCGAGTCTGAGAAATCCTTAACCGCCTTAACAATCCAAGGTCAGACAAGGTTCGACGCGGAAACGTTCAATATTTTGTCCGAGCATCCCTCCCGGTTGCAGCCCCGTCCTGCCATCCCTTTTGCCAAGGTTCGCCCACGCCCGACACTTGGATTCGCTAAATTCGACTTCCTTGGCGTGCATTCCGTCCCAAGCCACCAATCGGACGGGCAAACAACCACGTATTGAGGGTTATGTCAATGGGTCTTCGGCGGTTCTTCAGCCTCTTTTAGCCAATCCTCGTATTTTTTCCGCGGGATCTGCCAAAAATCCCGGGTTCTTACGTAGTTGCCCAAGCCGTTTATCCGTCCCACGGCGTGCATGAGGTCGGCCCGGATGTACGGGCCAGCCAAATCCACGAACTCGTCCCGGACGTAGACGTGGAGCACTCGACCTAAGATCACCCGGGACCGCCCGATCTCGATGGTGGCGTGTTCCGCGCATTCCAGCGACGCCGGCGCTTCCGCGATGCGCGGGACCAGCACGGCGGAGGAGGGGGCAGTGGTGACGCCCGCCTTTTCCAATTCATTGACGCCCGCGGGAAAATCGATGGCGCACACATTCATCGCCTGCGCCACGTCTTCGTTGACCACATTCACGACGAATTCGCGGCGGTTGCGGATATTTTGGGCGGTGTCTTTGCCCACCACACCCGGCCCGGGCCGGTTACCGACGCCCACGGCCACCAGCGGCGGGTCGGTTCCCATGTAGTTGAACGCGCTGAAAGGGGCGGCATTGAGGCGGCCTTCCGGGTCCATGCTGGTGATCCAGGCAATCGGACGGGGGGCGACCAGCCCAATCAAGAGGTTGTAAGCGTCGTGCGGCGGCAACTGGGTCAAGTCGAAGAGCATGCGGTCCCTTCCTTACCAAGAGGCAGCCACGGCCTTGGCACGCACGCGCCGCCTCACCAGAGCTGTTTCGGCGCACCGTCGCCCGCTGCGTTTCCCGTCCGGTGCGGGAACGGTCGCCAGATGGCTATCCAACGGCGGCGCCGCTCCTGCCGGCGAACGGCTCGACGCAGGATTTCACCGATGAGCAATGGGCGGTCGGAGAGGGTTTGCGGGTGCATGGTTTGGGGGTGGTGTTCTCCGGACGGCGGCGACCGATCCGGCCGATGGGAAAGCTACTCGCGGGCAGCGAAGCAGTGCCATCGCCCGTTTGGGCAGTTCGCGTCCCTCCCTTCCAGGCTGGTCACCCGGATCAATGCCGGCACGGCTCCACCCGGCCGCGCCGATCCCCGGGTGCGAACGCCTCCGGCAAGCTCAAATTATGGCATCTTCCAATTCAGGGAACCCGGACGCTTGGGTGGGGCGGCGTGTGGTGGACGTGCAAGGCGATGAGATCGGCAGTGTGGACGACGTCTGGTTCGACGCCTCTACGCAAGGCGCGGAGTTCATCGGCATCAAAACCGGCGCGGTTTTTGGGCGGACGCACTTGGTGCCGGCCGCGGGCGTGCAACCGCGAGGAGATGCTGAGGAGCAGGTGTTGCAGGTCTCTTACACGGCCGATGCCGTGAGGAGCGCGCCCCATTTTACGCCTGGAGAGGAGCTCGCGTCCGTCGACAAAGAACGCGTACTGGCGCATTTCGGCCGGTCGGCGCCAAACGAACGGGTGACCGACATCTCCGAGTTGCGGCCGGACCAGAGTGGCGGACGCGATCCGAACGCCCCGCGCCCGGGAGACCCCGCGTCGGGTGCGCCCACCGGCGAAGTGTTGCCTGAGAGCGAGCACACCGCGGCGGAGCACGCCTTCCCCACTAACCGCGCGCTGGAAAACCTCACCAACGAGGCGCACGGCACCTAAGAAAAGATCTGTTCGGTCCCGGAACTGGTTGCCCATCCCGCGCCAGCGGGGTTTTCGGTCTTTGTCGCCCCGGCCACTTGGGCCGACTTGCCGGGTTAAACGGCGATCGGGGCAGGGGTGACTGCCGCGTAGACGCGCCCTTTCCAGCGGGAACGTTGACCCCGCCAGTAGCGGACGGCGGACGTCCAAGTCATGAGCAGATAGAGCGAGCCAGCGAACGGCAGGGTCAACGCCCGCCATGCCGGCAAACGGTACCAGCGCACGACGGGCAGGTAAGAAAATGCCATGGCGGCTACGCCGACCGCGCCCCCCCCGCCCCCCCCCCCGCGGGGGGTGGAAGTTTCAGGCTCATGAGAAGGAGTGGAAGTGATTGCATGGGAGGA
>CAXUNV010000351.1:0-5488 GCA_964252355.1 uncultured Chthoniobacterales bacterium
GGGGTCGGTTTCGCGCTCGGCGTCGGGCTGGGCACGACCTCCATCGGTTGGCGGCTCCTCAGAAACAGTTCCCTCAGCCGCTTTTCCTCGTCGGTTGCCTGCCCTCGGGACGACGCCGGGACCGCGACCGCCAGCATCACGAGCAGGCAGGTGCGGCAGAGGCCGCCGCGAGGGGTCAAGGTTCGACTTACTCCACGCAACCCGTTGCACTCCTAGAGCTTACCGCACCCAGACCGGATTTGGCCCCTTCGGGAGACCTCCTCGCGACCACTGAGAAATACGGCGGGTTTCGGCATTCTCAAATTCTCTGGCGGGCCGTGGAGCGATCAGCTAACGTCTGCCCCGATCGCATACCTCAGCGTCCAACGGAGGGGAAGCGCAAATGGAATTATTTCGAGGTGAATGAAGAAGATCCTGATTTTCACGGCCGGTTTTGGCGAGGGCCATAACACGGCTGCGCGCAGCGTGCGCGACGCCTTGGGCCGCATTGCGCCCGACGAAGCGCGTGTGGAAGTCTTTGACCTCTTCGAGGTCTGCTACGGGAAGTTTAACCACTTCATGCGGCGCGCGTACATCGCCGCCATCAACCGGACGCCGCGCTTTTGGGGCAAGATCTACAACGTGATCGACGGCACCCAGGTCGTGGAGTCCAATTTGTTGATCCTGTCGCGCATGCGCCGCGCCATGCTCGAGCTGCTGGTCCGGCACGAGCCCGACGTGGTCGTCTCCACCTACCCGATCTACAATTATCTCCTGGACGACCTTTACGAGGACGGCTTGGCGAAGACGTTTTCGCAAATCACCGTCATCACCGATTCCATCACGGTCAATTCGGTTTGGTACCGTTGTTCCAGCGATTGCTTTCTGGTCGCCAACGAAGACACCGCGGCCGTGTTGCGCGCGGCGGGTTGCCCGGAGGAACGGATCCGGATCTTGGGGTTTCCGGTCAGTTGGCGCTTTGCGGAGCTCCCTGACGCCCGCTACACGGCGGCTGACGCGGGGCCACGCAAGGTGCTTTACCTGATCAATTCCGGGAAGAAGGAAGCTCCCGAACTGGTTTGGCGCCTCAGCCGGCGCGCCGACGTCGTGCTGACCGTCACGGTCGGCCGTGACGCGGCCCTGCGCCGCGAGATCGAGGCACTGTTGCTCGACCCCGTCCACCCGGTGCAGATCCTGGGTTGGACGACGAAGATGCCGGAGTTGCTCACCAGCCACCATCTCGTCATCACCAAAGCGGGCGGCGCGACGGTGCAGGAAGCGATCGCCGCCCGTACTCCGGTCATCGTCAGCCAGATCGTGCCTGGGCAGGAGGAGGGAAACGCGCGCCTCATCGTGGAGAACGAATGCGGCGAACTTGCCCCGAGTCCCGACGCCATCATCCAATCGCTCGACCGTGCCTTTGCGCACAACGGCCGCGTCTTGCGTGCTTGGACCTCCAACCTTCGCAAGCTCAGCAAACCCGACGCGTCGCTGCAGGTCGCGCGGTTCGTTTTGAACAGCGCCGTGCCCGACCAAATCCCGAGGCGGCTACCCGAAATTGGCGCCAAACCGGTGGCATCGAAGAACTCCATCCTGCTTTGTGACCTGCACACGCACACCACGTTTTCAGACGGCAGGTTGACCGTCCCCGAACTGGTGGACTTCTACGGCCAGCGCGGTTTCGACGCCCTCTGCATCACCGACCACATCTGCGATCCCACCAAACTCATCGGGCGCATGGCTAACCTGACCGGGTTGGTGCTGACCCGCGACGGAGTCCCGGCCTACTTTGAAACCATCGAACGCGAGAAGCGGCGGGCGTGGGACCGCTATGGGCTGATCCTGATGGCCGGCCTCGAATTCAACAAGGACGGCCTGACGAAAAAAAGCTCGGCCCACCTGCTGGCGGTCGACCTGAAAAAGCCGATCGATCCCGGGCTGAGCATTGTTCAAACGATCGCTGAGATCCACGCCCAAGGTGCGCTGGCGATCGCGTCGCACCCGCACGAGTTCAGGACTACTTGGGGCAAAGACACCCTCTACTTTTGGGAGCACGTCGACCAGTACGCCCCGCTGCTCGACGCTTGGGAGGTGGCCAACCGCGACGACGTTTTCAACCCGATCGGGCTGAGGCGCCTGCCGTTCATTGCCAGCAGCGACTTTCACAAACCGAAACACGTCTTTTCTTGGAAGACGGTGCTCTTCTGCGAAAAGGACCCCGAAGCGATCAAGGAATGCATTCGACTCAATCGCAACGTCGCGCTCACGTTGTACCGCGATCACCGGATCGGCTTCAGCACCTCGCACCTGGAACGGTCGGCGCGGCTCACCTACGCCGAGAAGAAGGTCGCTGAATCTCTGTCTGCCACCCGCAAAGTGGCGTGAGTGGAAGGACCGAGCGGGACCCGCCTAAGGGTAGGAGGGGAGCGCGGGCGTCCCGCCCGTAAGGTGGCGCCAGCGTCCCGCCGGTACCGGAACGGCCGCCACCGTCTAGAGATTGGTAGGGCAAGAGGTGTTCAACCCCGCGGCCGCGGGACCGCTGGGCCGGAGCCACGGTGGATCGTCGGCAATGGCGGCTCGCCCATGACCGGCGTCCCGCCGGCGCTCCCCCGGGGCCGGGCAGTCGGCGGTGGCGGAGCACCGGCCCTCCCGGCCTTCAGAGCCGTTCATTGGTGATCCGACCCAGTTCTTCGGCTTTGGCGTCCAAGTATTTGCCAAGCTTCTCGCGATCCTCGGGCTCCAATCCGGCCTCGACTTGCTCGCCGCGAAGCTGCAGTTCGGACGCTTTGTTGATGACCTTGGCGTAGTCCGAAAGGTCGGCCTGTTTCATCATCTTTTCGTACGCCGCCCGGAACTCCACGAGATAAGCTTCGTAGGCCTGCACGTAATCGTTGGCGGCTGCCGAGGTGAACCGTGGAACGGCCACGGACGCCGGTTCGGCCGGCGTAGGCGTGGCGCCGCCAGGGTCCGGAGTCGGCGCCGCGGCCGCAGGGGTGGTTGCCGAGCTGGCGTCGGGTGTAGGCGCAGGCGTCGCCTCCTCGCCGGACGAAGTTGCTGCGACGAGCCCGGGGGACGTGGCGGGCTCGTCGCGTCCTTTGGTCTCATCCGTCCCGGCCGATGGCGACGCCGTTGGCGTGGAAACCGGTGTGGCAGACGCCGGCACCGGCGCCGGCACGGCGGAGCTTGCCACCGTTTCCTCCCCATCGGGTTTGGACGGCAGCCCCTGGCCTTTTCGGCAACCAACCAACCCGCTCGAGCCCAGCAAAATCGCCAGGGCGACCGCGAGATGCGAACCTCGAACCACACGGTCCTTCCGGCAGGTCCGTCCGTTGACGGCAAACGGTGTCACCGGCCTGACCACCCGCTTAACGCGATAGGTCCACTTGATTCAGGATTTGAAAGCCTTCCCCAACCAACACCGACCACCCGCAGTCCGTGTCATCCAAATGCAAGGCCATCGCCGAACGCCCGTGCGGCCGGTAAAGGATGGGATAACAGACCTGGATGTTAACTTCAGCCATCAACAGCGACTGCAGCATCCGTTTGAGGTCAGTTGCCGTCTCCCGCATTTCCACCACCAAAATTTCGGAGACGCTGTAAGGAACTTCGTGTGCGTCGAAGATGTCTTGCACCGCTTCCGGATCGCTCACGATGAAGCGGCTCAACGCCGAGTCCGTCGAGTCTTGCGAGTAGAGCGCAAGGACCTCGACTTGGTTCTCATTCAAGAGCTTCACGACCTCGAGCAGCGCGCCCACCTTGTTGAGGAGAAAGACGGAAAATTGCTTTACCGTGGGGCCCGCGGTCTTCTCTCTGACGATGGGAGCATCCGTAGCCATGAGGGCGGCAGAAGACGTTATTTATAGGAGTAGATCAAGCAAAAGGTCGCCGGTTCCGGGCCTTCGCTGGACACCTTCACGTAGTAGAGGCCGCTCACTTCGGGGCTAAAGCCCGCGGCCGCACGGTTGCCGCCGGTGTAGTCTTCCACCTTCACCGGACGCCCGCCTTCGTCGTAGATGGTCACCCGCAGGCCCCCGACGTGTTTCCCGGACGCGGCGGAGAACCAGTAGGCGTTGCCGCTGTAGAGGTTCACCGAAACCAGTTCGGCGTGGCCCGGCGTGGCCTTCCCAAAGAAAAAGCCGTCCCGGAGCTTGAATCCGTCGTTCTGGAAAGCGCCCGCCAAATCCAAAACCTCGCTGCGTGCCGCCACTTGGTCGTCACTAGCCGTGTCCGCCCGGCTCGAAAAAGCAGGGAGCAAGGAGGTGCCGACGGCAGCCAAGGCCACCGCAAACCGGAGGTGCCTTTTCATGGAACGTTGGAGATCTGTCTGGTCATTTTGGCCACCAAGCCGTTGAGGCTACGCACTTCCTCGGTGGTTGGCACGTGGTCCGGGGAGAACCCCACCATCCTTTCGACCTCCTGCAGTTCCTGACACACTTCGCCGAGCACTTTGTCTTGCCGAAGCTTGGGGTTAACTCCGTCAAGCTTCGACCGCAGGTAGGCAACCAAGGCCGGTTGCCGCAGCAATTTGGCGTCTTCGTCGTTGAAGTTCTGCATGATCAACCCAGTCACCACCTGGGTGCCACGGACCCAACCGCCCACGCTCACCAGGGTGATCAAATCGCCGTCCCGGTTCTCCTCTAAAGCTTTTTTCACTTCGTTTTGCGTGGCTTCAAGCTCCTCATTCAACTGCGACCACGCGCCATTCTCCGCAAACTGCGTGATGCTCTTGCCGCGCGCCAGGACGCTGTCGGACACGCTCAGTTTTCGCGCCAACGTCAACACGTCGCGCCCCACGTTTTTAACCTGCTGACCGTCCTTGGCCTCCACCGCGATGTAGCCGTCGGCAATCAAGGTGCCAAGGTTCAGCGCCACTTGCGCGCGGCTGGTGGTGTTGATGGGAGTCGGCGGGCGGTATTGGGAGTTCCAGTTGGGTTTGCCAGCTTTGTCGATCGCCGCGAAGACTTCGCCGGGCGTGGGGACGGTCAACGCATCCGAGTGGACCGCTTCTTTGACCTCTTGGGAGGAGAGCGCGGTTGCCGAGGCAGGAGAGGAGCTGGGGGCAGGAGCTTGGTCGGGTTGAGCGCCCAAGAGCGTCAGCGGCACGACCGCCATGACACTCAACAAGAGCGATTTCCGCAAATCGGACATACGCGGCACAGTGTAGCCACTGCCCTCAGACTGTCCAGCTTTGGAGCGAGTCCGGCGGACGGAGCGCGCTGCGCGGTTCCCGGCGGCCAGGGGTGGGCTTCAGGGGAGCGCGGGCGTCCCCGCCCGTCCCAGGCCGCCCGCACCCCGCAGCGAAGGCTTGGCTCGCGGGCGGCCCGGCGGCGGGTTAGGTTCACCTCGCCTTGCCTCAACGATCTATGGCGATGGCAACCGGTGACGGGCGGGACGCCCGCGCTCCCATCGCAACCGGAAACGCGCCCGCGACCCCCGCCCAGGGCGTAAAAAGATCACCGTCGGTTACCGCTCGGTGCAGCTCACACGTGCCCGCGCGCGCCGTTGCCGG
>CAXUNV010000352.1:0-5476 GCA_964252355.1 uncultured Chthoniobacterales bacterium
GTCGAAATTCGCGCGGGCGATCACGTTGTCCGTGCGGGTGAGCAGCACCTGGTCACCTTTCACGGCGATGTCGAATTTCGGGTTGGTGCCATCGGCGAGGTCCACCCCGCCGCTCACCCGGAATGGCCCGCCGCCCGCCAACCCACTGAGCTGGTCAAACCGGACCTTGTCCCCTTGCAGCGCGATGCGGGCGACGAAATTGGACAACGGCGGCACAATGTCCTTGTTGGCCTGCAGCCGCGGGATGTTGGCGTCCACCAAACCCGCGACGACGGGTTTCTTCACCGTGCCCCCAACCGTCACGTCCGCGCCCACCCGACCTTCCAAACGCCGGAATAAAGGAACCACCCGTTGGACGAAGGCCAAGTTGGTGCTCGGCCACTTCAAGGAGAACTGCAGCGGCGTGTCGTCGGGGAGTTTGCCCGTGTCGAGCACCTGTCCGACGTCCAGCGGAATCCTCCCGTTGACCGCGATGGGTTGGATGTCCGCCTGGGTCACATGCCCGTCCAGGGTCAACACCTTGTCCGCCAACCGCACCGAGAAGTTGCCCGCGAAAGCAGACAAGGCGGAGACCGCGGGCGACCGGACGTCGCGGACGGCGGCGCCGACCTCGACGAGCGGATCCTGCAAAGTTTGGGAAACGGCCAGCTTGAATCCTGCTTCGCCCGTCACCGCCGGCTTGCCGTTCTGCAGGGAAGCCAGCGAGACCTTGTCGGCTTGGAGAAGCACGTCGAGCGGCGCGTCCCGCGCGATCGGCACTTTCACCCCCGGTCGCAGGTCGAGCGGGACGCGCGCACGCCCCGTGAGGGCGTTGCCCGCCCGGGTCACGCTCAGGCTCGGAATCTCCAAGAGCTGCGGACTGAACTTCACCGCGGCGTCTGCGTTGGCGTACGGGGACCGCACCCGCAGCGTCGGCACGTTCACGTCGGGGCCACGGTAGGTTCCACCGACGTCGACGCCGACGTTCTCCACCCCTTTCCCGCGCAGGCTTTCCCCGCGCAGGGAGAAATTGCCGATGGACTCGCGCAAGGGACCGTCCCCATTCCAATGCGCATTCAGCTTGCCGCCCAAACCAACGTCTTGGCCGAACGACTTGAGGAGGTCGTTGAGGAACCCGAGGTCTGCCCACGCGACGTTCGCACTGCCGTGGTACGCGTACGGTTCCTGCGTTTGGACGTCGCCGCCGAAGTCGATGGTGTTCTTCGGGTCAAACGTGATGCGGCCCACGGGCACGCTGGCCCGGCGATCGGCCAGCGTGCCCTGCAGGTCGCTCCCCGCGATGGTTAAACCGCGGTAGCGACCCGTTTGCCGCCGACCGAAACGTTGGCGGTGGCGCCCAAGGGATCTGCCGCTTTCCCGTAACCCGACGCGTTGCGGGCGAGGGAACCCGACAAGCCCTCCGGTTGGCCGAAACCGGCCAACGCCGGGTTGAACAACCCCAAATCCTGCAGGTTGATGTCCCCGGTGAAGGAAAAGGCCTGCGGTGCCGCCAAGTCTGCTTCACCTGACAAATCGATCGTGTTTTTGGGGTCGAAAAACAGCCGCAACGTCTGCACCCGGGCGTGTTTGTCGGCCAAGGCTGCCGTCGCCTGCAGGGTCTGCACCGTCACCCCGCGGTAACGGATGGCATTCCCCGCCACGTCGGCGGTCGCTTGCGCGCCGAGCAGGTCGGTCCCCTGACCGTGCCCGCTGGCGTCTATCCGCAACGTACCCGACAAACCCTCCGGCTGGCCGAAGCCGCGCAGGGCCGGGTTGAAAAGCCCTAGGTCCTGCAGGTCGATTTTCCCCGTGAATGCGAATGCCTCGGGGCCGGTCAAATCCGCTTCACCGGAGAGGTCGACGGTGTTGCGGGGGTCGAAGACGAGCCGGAGGGCCTGCACCCGGGCGTGCTTGTCGGCCAGCGCGGCGGTCGCTTGCAACGTCTGGACGGTGACTCCGCGGTACCGTAGGGCCTCGCCCGCCGCCGTCACGTCCGCTTGGCTGCCGAGCGGATCGTCGAGGTTGCCCTCTCCTTTGAGATCCACGTTCACACTCCCCGCCAAACCCTCCGGTTGACCAAACCCCTTCAGCGCAGGGTTGAGGAAGCCGAGGTCGCCGAGATCCACCCTGCCCGAGACGTGGAACGGCTTAGGGTCCGTTAAGAGGGCGTCGGCGGAGAGGTCGACGCGGTTATGCGCGTCGAAGACCATTTGGATGGACGGTGCCTGCGCACGCCGGTCCGCCAGGCTCGCCGTTGCCTGCAACGATTGGATCGCCAACCCGCGGTAATGCACCGCGTCGCCCTTGACGTTCAGGGCCGCTTGCGCCGACGACGGATCTTGAAGTGTGCCGCGCCCGTTCAGTTCGACGTTCAACGACCCGTCCAAACCCTCCGGTTGCCCAAAGCCTTTCAGGGCCGGGTTGAAGCTGGAGAGGTCCGCGAGGTTGATCTTGCCTTGGAGGGAAAACGGTCTTGGCCCGGAAAGATCCCCGTGGCCCGTCAGTTTGACGCCGTTCCGTTCGTCAAAGAGGAGTTGGAGGTTTGGCACGTCCACCTGGTTGTCATCCAAGTTCACCAAGGCTTGCAGCCCCTGCACCTGCAGTCCGCGGTAACCGAGCCCGTCGCCATTGGCCTCCACATGCCCGCCGACATGGTTGAGGTCGCCTCGGCCGGAGACCGTCGCCCGCAGGTTGCCCGTGATGCCGTCCGGTTGTCCGAACGCCTTGAGCAGGGCGTTGAAGTTCGCGAGCTTCGGCAGGTTCACCTGCCCGTTGACTTCGTAGGGGTAGGGCGAGTTCAGGCCCGCTTTGCCGGTGAGATCCACGCGGTTGTCTGGGTCCACCACCACCTGCGCCGGTCCCACCAGGGCTTCGCCGTTCGCAAACCGCACCTGCGCACGGATGGCCTGCACGGCTGCCCCTTGGTAAGCGAGGTCGTCGCCCGTCACCTGTAACGCCCCATCGGGTTGGCCGCGGACAAGGTGGATCCTTCCCTGCAAGCCCAACGTCCCGTCGTACAATTTGCGGCTCAGGAAATCGGCCAGCGCCGGCACGGTTAAGTCCAGGTCGGCCGTGACGGCTCCCACATCGAACGGCGCGTTTTTGTTGGGCAGTGGCGCCCGGGCCTGAAGGTCGGCGTGGCTGTCGCGCGCCCGCACCCCGGCCGTGACCACGGCTTCGCCGGTTCCGGGCAAAGTCACCGTCGCGTCGACGGCCGAAACCTGCACCGGGTCAAAAGCGGCGCCGCGCACCCGTGCCTGCGCGATCGCCTGAACTGACGGCCAGGGGTTGGGACGGAAGGGGATCACGCCAATCGCAAAACCGTTGAGGGCCTTGGCGGGCACCGTCGCGCCTTTGGCCGGGAGGTGCGCGGCGTCGGCCCGGACGACGGCATCCCAGGCGCCCGCCTCCAACGCCGCCGAGCCGTTGACGAGCGCCGAGCCGCGGACGTCGGCCGCGTAGAGTTCGGGTTGTGGCACCATGGCGGCAAAGCCCAGGTGGGCCGCCGAGCCGTCCGCCAAGTGGGCCAAGTCGGGTCCCAACCGGAAATCCCCGGTGGCCTGCACGGCGTTGCGCCCGGAACGCACGCGGACGGCATTGATCTGTCCGGTGCCCTGTTGAAGCGAAACGTCAACGTCGGCGCTTTCGACTGGGACCGTCCCGACTTTGACGCCCTGCGCGCCCGTCCGCAGCGACCCGTCCCAAGTCGTCGGTCGCCCCGGGTCGCCCCGCCACGTGAGGTCGGTTCCGGGCAGGGTGCCGGAGATGGGCTGCTTGAGGAGCGC
This sequence comes from uncultured Chthoniobacterales bacterium, assembly GCA_964252355.1. Taxonomy (GTDB): domain Bacteria; phylum Verrucomicrobiota; class Verrucomicrobiia; order Chthoniobacterales; family JAFAMB01; genus CAXUNV01. The sequence goes on from CAXUNV010000352.1 coordinate 3,765, forward strand.
TCCCACCCGCGCCAAGTCAAGCTGCCCAAGGTGCAGCGACGCCTCCGAAGGCGTTCCGGCGTCCCCGGGGTGGAGCGCCGCGCGCAAGGTGAGGGGAGTCTCGAAGGCGGCGCCATCCAGGTCGACGCCAAACCGGCCGTCGGCCGAGCCTCGCAGGTCCAGGGTGAGCCGGTGCACGTCGACCAAAGGAGGCAACGCCAAATCCGTGATGGTCAGAACGTTGTCCCGCTCGCTCAGGCCTGCCCGCACGTTGTCCCAATGGCCGACGCCAGGAATCTCCAACGCTTGCCACCCGAGGTCGCCGTCGGCGTTCTGGCGAAGGTGCAGAAAGAAATTACGGAGGTTCAAATCGCCGGCCGTCTGCCGCACGGTCACGTTTACCCGATCGAGGTCGATCCGTTCCGGGATCACCGCCGGGAACTTCAGCGGCCCGCCTTTGCTCGGCTTCTTCGGCTCGGGCGCGGTGGGCCGGATCACGACCGTGGCGTCTTCCAGCCGCACGACTTTCACCACGTGGCGCCAATCTTTGCGCAGGGCGGCCGGCAGGTCGTAACCGAGCGCGACGGTCTTCGCCCGCAACGTCTCGATCGGCAGATCGGCGTTCTCCGGCAGCGGGTGCACATCGACGTCTTCCAGGGTAAGGTCGGAGAAGATGGACCCATGGGCTCGGTACGCGATGGAGATCTTGGCAGCGCCAGCGACCCGTTGGGCGACGATACTGGTGAGAGAAAAGAGGATGGGTTGGTAAAAGATGATGGCGCCCAGCACCACTAAACCCAAGCCGCCCAACAGGTACCGCCACAGGTGGCGTCGCTTCTTTTTGGTTTCCGCCATTACCGCAAACTCCTAAGGTCCTCGTCAGAGCCGCTCGCCATGCCTCGCCCCGTCGCCACCAGCAACCCCGGCGCCGTGCCCGCTCGGGTGGTCCCCCCGCGTAAACGCGGCAAACTGCGCAAGGGCATTCGCATCTTCACCAAACACCTGCAACGGGCGTTCAAACGGTACGGCGACATCAACGGCGAGCAGTGCGCGGCTTCTTTTGCCTACTACGCGTTTTTTTCGTTGTTCCCACTCATCCTGTTGGCCGTGGCGGTGGCGACGTTCTTCGTGCAAGACCGCATGCGGATGGCCGAGCAGATCCTCGACCAATTGCAGCAGTTTACCCCGCTCCAGGCGCACGACCGCGCGTTGATCTTTGCAACCGTGGAAAACGTGTTGAACAACGGGTGGCGGGCGGGGCTGGTGAGCATCTTCGCGCTGATCTGGGGTTCCTTACGCTTTTTTCAGGCGTTGGTCATCGGGGTGAACCGCGCCTGGCGCCAGCCGGACTACGATTGGTGGAAGTTGCCGCTGAAGAATCTTGCCCTGACCGGCATCTTCGTGGTGGCGCTGGTGCTCGGGGTTTTGACGCCGGCAATCTTTGACCACCTGAAGAAATGGTACGCCGTGTTGAACCTTGACGTTGGCTTGAACCTCGTGTCCGGCATCTTTCCCACCCTGATCCTCTTTGTTGGCATCCTCACGATCTACCGGTTGGCGCCGCGCCGCCGGTTCCACATCCGGATTCGCAAAGTCTGGGTTGCGGCGTTGATCACCACCATCCTGCTGAAGTTCAGCCAAGTGGCGCTCACCTGGTACCTTAACACCTTCAATTCCAACGCCGTTTACGGCGTGTTTGGATCCATCATGGGTCTGCTGCTCTGGATCTACAC
>CAXUNV010000353.1:0-5473 GCA_964252355.1 uncultured Chthoniobacterales bacterium
CCCGTAGACGTCCGCGGTGTCGATGAAGTTGACGCCGGCGTCCAGCGCGGCGTGCAAGACCCGCACCGCATCTTCGTCGGGCACGGCGCCCCAACCGCCGCCGATCTGCCACGCGCCGAGGCTAACCTCCGAGACCTCGTAGTTCGTCTTGCCGAGCTTGCGGTAATTCATTGGGGAAGTCGCGACAACGGCACTAATTGCATCAGTTGCATCAATGGTAAGATCCGGAGCGAGGCGGCCATTGCCGTTTCTATCGTTTCACGCAGTGACGACGGCTCTATGGTTACCATTGAAGGCATGGTTACAATTGACACCATTCATCCCAGTTGCTCCCTCCCGTGCGGGGCGCTGAGATCCTGGTCGGGTCCGATGGGCACGATCCGGGTCGGGTTGAGGTCGTCGTGCGTGTAGTAGTAGTGGCGTTTGATGTGGTCGAAGTCGACCGTCTCGGCGATGCCGGGCAAAGTGTAAAGGTCGCGCAGGTACCCGAACAGGTTGGGGTAATCCGCGATCCGGCGAAGGTTGCACTTGAAGTGCCCATGGTAGACTGCGTCAAACCGGACAAGGGTCACAAAGAGTCGCCAATCGGTCTCTAGGGGTGACGCACCGAAAAGGTAGCGCCGCGTCGACAACCGTTCCTCCAGGCGGTCCAAGGTGACGAAGAGGGACCGCGCGGAGCGCTCGTAGGCCTCCTGGGAGGTGGCGAAACCGGCTCGGTAGACCCCGTTGTTGACGGTTTCGTAGATGAGGGCGTTCCATTCGTCGATGGCCTCGCGCCACGGCTCCGGGTAGAGATCCGTCCCCCGGTTAGCAAACCTGCGGAACTCCGCGTTCAACATCCGCATCAAGTCGTCGTCGGAGTTGCTGACGATCCGTCGCGTGCGCTTGTCCCAGAGCACCGGGACGGTGACCCGGCCGTCGTACCCGGGCAGGGAGCGCTCGTAAGCTTCGCTCAGGTACGCGAATCCGTTGACGGGATCCGGGCCCTGGTTGCGGCCTGCGCGGAACGCCCAGCCCCGTTCGTCGCGTACGGGGTCCACCGCGCTCAGGCTCACCACGTCCTCCAACCCCCGCAATCGTCGCACGAGGATGGTGCGGTGCGCCCACGGGCACGCCCAGGAGACGTAGAGGTGGTAGCGGCCTTTCTCCGCCGGGTAGGGCGTGCTGCCGTCGGCCCGCACCCAGTCGCGAAAGGCGTCTTCCTGCCGTTGAAAACTGCCGTCGGCGGCTTGTTCTTTTGGAAATTGTGCGTTGGCGGAGACGGCGGTGGTCGTGCTCATGGGAAGCGAGGGGAGGGGAGGCGGTTCGGCGTGGTCCGCCCGCGGACTGCCTCTCACGATGGCTGCCTTTGCGGGCGTTGTCCAAGCCTCGTCTGGACCGTTCCTGCGCCCCAGGGCGGAAAAGATCCCGAAAGCGGGACCGCGGTTCCGTTCCCGGTTCAACGCGCCACGCCCCACAGGCAAGTGGACCCAGCCCCCAAGGCGGGGTCGCCCGCGCACCTGTCGGCTGGCCGACGGCCGATGCGGCGGTCCGAAACGATCTAGGTAGATCCTAAAGCGGTCGTAGGCCGCGGTCGAATCACGTCCATACCACCATGCTGGACGACGCACCCAAAATTTCCCCGGAGCTGCGGCGTTTCCTGCAGCTGGCCACCGCAACGCTCGTCCTCGCCGGGTTGGCCTGGAGCAAGGAGTTTCTGTTGCCGCTGGTGTTGGCCGGGCTCTTGAGCTTGGTCTTAACCCCGCCGGTGAGGTACCTGGAGAAACGCGGTTTGCCGACGGTGTTGGCCGCGTTGGGCGTCGTCGCGGTGGCGTTCCTGGTGATTGCCGCCCTGAGCGCGACCATTTCGTCGCAAGCCTTAGACTTGGTGGGGTCTTTGCCAAAATACCGGTCCAACATCCTCAACCGTTGGGAAACCCTGAGGCACGGACCACCCGGGCCGTTGAACGAAGCGGTACGCAACCTTCACGACATGGTCGACGACCTCACGCGCGCCTCGGCCAACGCCGTCGAAGTGAGCGGCGCGGCGCGCCCGACCAAAGTGGAGGTCGTGGGCGGGAACGAGAATTTGCTGGCGTTGGCGCAGGGAGGGTTGACCCCCTTGGTCGGACCGCTCACCCAGTCGGTCGTCGTCGTGCTCCTGGTGGTGTTCATGCTGTTGGAACGAAGCCGGCTCCGTCGCCGGTTCCTCCGGCTGGTGGGCCACTCGCACGCGGCGACCACCACGTTGGCGTTGGACGAAGCCGGGTCTCGGCTCAGCGGGTTTTTATTGGGCCAACTGCAGGTGAACGCGGGTTTCGCCCTCGCCGTCGGCTTGGGCCTCTACTTCCTCGGCATTCCCAACGCCATCCTCTGGGCCGTCCTCACCCTGAACCTTCGCTTCCTGCCGTACGTGGGCGTCTGGCTCTCGGCCGCGTGCCCGATCATCCTTTCGGTCGCGACCACGACGTCGTGGACGGTGCCGGCTTTCACCCTCGGCCTCTACGTCTTCCTTGAGGTTTTCACCAACAACGCCATCGAGCCGATCGTCTTGGGTAACCGCACTGGCATGTCCCCTTTGGCGGTGATCATCGCGGCGCTCTTCTGGACGTGGTTGTGGGGACCTTTGGGGCTGGTGTTGGCCACGCCGTTGACGGCATGTCTCGTCGTTTTGGGGCGTTACCTGCCGGCTTTCCATTTCTGCAGCGTACTGCTTGCCTCGGACCCGCCCACCGCCCGCGAGGTGCAGCTGACCCGCTATCTCACGGAGGAACGTTTGGCGGAGGCGAAGACCCTGGTGTACGCCGTCACCGGCGATCGCCTGACTTTGCCGGCGGCGGAAGAGCTGATCGTGCCTGCCGTCCGGGCGATCGAAAACGAGCTGTTTCCCACCGCCGCCTCAAATCCGACCAAGGCCCGGATCTACGGACAAATGCGCGAGATCCTTGGTGGATTGGCCGGGCCCGCCACCCCGCTACCGGCAGGTGCCCCGGGGGGCGCGGAACGGCTCGCGATCGTCCCGTTCGTCGGGGAAGGGGACGAAATCGTGGGTCACGCCTTGGCCCTCCTGCTGCGCAGCGAGGGTTTCGACGTGGAGCTGCTTTCCGGCAAGATGTTGCGGTCCGAACGCTTGGAACGCTTGAAGGAGAGCGGGCCGCCGCGCGTGCTGCTCTCTTGCGTGGAGGTGCGGTCCATGCAGGCGCTTGATAAAATGGCGCGGGCGCTACAAGCCAGTCTGCCCGGGGTGCACATCCTCATTGGGCTCTGGAGCTTGCCGCCGCAGGGCGCGGCGCGCCTGCTTTACCGCTTGCGGGGTGTGGGGGTTTTCGGCGTATACACGCGTCTGCAAGACGTCGTGCGCGCCCTGGTCGCCTTACGGCCTGCCCCAGAAGGTGAACCGACCCCGGGTTTGCGACTGCCCGACCCGTTGTTGTCTTGAGGCCGGTGAGGGCTGGGTGAACAGCCGAACGCCGCTGGCATCGAAGGTGATGCTGCCCTAGGCTACCGGTCGCGTGAAACGCCCCTCCAGACTCGCCGTCTTGTTTGGCCTGATCGCCGCCGTCCAGGTCGGCAGTTTGGCGCTGGACCGAATCCTGTCGGACCGAAACGCGGCGCTGTCCGCCGAATTGGAGGCGCACCGTCGGGTGGCTTACCTCTGCGAGGCGGTCCTTTCGACGTTGAAGGACGCCGAAACCGGTCAGCGTGGGTACCTTCTCACGGGTGACGCCGCTTACTTGGAACCTCTCGAGCAGGCTCGGGCCCGTCTCGGACGACAATTCGGCGAGCTGCATGCGGTCTCCTCGGGCGCGGGCGGCTCCGCGGTCGACCTGCAGACCCTCGACCGCCTTTTCGCGGACAAACTGGCGGAACTCGAGGAAACGATCCGTCTGCGTAGCGCCGGCGACGTCGACGGGGCTCTAGCGACCGTTCGGACCAACCGCGGCAAAGTACTGATGGATGGAGCGCGCGCCGAAGTGGACCGGTTGGAAGCGGACGTGGGGCGTCGCGCCGAGCGGACGCGGAGGCTGGTGGTGGAGGGTGATTGGGAACGGACGTTGATCTTCGCGTTGACGGTCGTCGCTGACCTGCTGTTCTTGGCATGGGTTTACGGCCGGCTTCGGCATGAGGCGCAAGCGACCGCCGCGGCCTCGGCGGCGGTGGCCCGCGAGCGCGACCTCCTGGCGGTGACGCTGCGCTCCATCGGCGACGCCGTCATCATCACCGATCCGCAGGCACATATCACCTCCTTGAACGGCACGGCGGAGCGCCTGACGGGTTGGCCAGCCGACGCCGCCATCGGTCGGGACTGCGCCACGGTCTTTCGCATCATCAATGAGGAGACACGCCAACCGGTAGAAAGCCCGGTCTCGAAGGTGCTGGCCTTGGGCGGGGTGGTCGGCTTGGCGAACCACACCCTGCTCATCACCCGGGACGGGAACGAGGTGCCCATCGACGACAGCGGCGCCCCGATCCGGGACGTGGACGGCTCCATCCGCGGCGTCGTCTTGGTCTTCCGCGATTTTTCGGCGCACAAGGAGGCAGAGATGCAGCTGCGTCGGACGAATGAGGAGTTGGCGGCGGCCGACCGCGCCAAAGACCAGTTCCTGGCCACCGTCTCCCACGAACTGCGGACCCCGCTGACTCCGGTGCTGGCCACCCTCGCGGATTGGGAGGCCGACCCGGCGCTCGGGACACCTCGCCGGGCCGAGGTGGGCATGATGCGGCGCAACGTCGAGCTCGAGGCCCGGTTGATCGACGACCTCATGGACTTCAACCGCGTGGTCCAAGGCAAGCTGCCGCTCGCCCTCGAGGTGCTGGACGCGCACGCGCTCATCCGGTCCGTTGCCGCGATGTACCGCAACGAGTTTGCCCAGGCGAAGACCGAGCTCCGCTTGGACTTGTCGGCCGAACGCACTTTCGTCAACGTGGATCCCGGACGGCTCCAGCAAGTCCTCTGGAACCTGCTGCGGAACGCCCTAAAATTTTCTGGCCATAGCCAAATGGTCTGCGTCGCGTCGGTCAACGATTCGGAAGGCAACCTGCTCGTGACGGTCGAAGACCAGGGTATCGGCATGTCGTCGGAGACCCTGAGCCGAATCTTCCGACCGTTCGAGCAGGGGCCCGACCTGTCGGGGCAACGCGCGGCGGGCCTGGGACTCGGGTTGTCGATCTCCAAGGCCATTCTCGCGCTGCAAGGTGGTCGACTCAGCGCGGCCAGTCGCGGCGTGGGCCAAGGCTCAGCCTTCACCATCAGCCTGCCCCTCGTGGGCGAAGCGGAGGTCCGGGATGCGCAGTCACGGCTGGGTCGGGGGGGGGGGGGGCTTCGGGCGGGGCTGGGCTGCGGTGACAGCGACGGCCACACTGCCCCGGAAAGTGGCCTGCGCATCTTGTTGGTGGAGGATCACGGGGATACGGCGGCCGTGCTGGTGCGCTTGCTTCGGCATTTTGGCTACCGCGTTGAGGCCGTGGGGTCGGTCACCGCCGCCACGGCCGC
>CAXUNV010000354.1:0-5429 GCA_964252355.1 uncultured Chthoniobacterales bacterium
GGGCGGCGGCCCGAAGCCGGCGCAGCGTGGCGCTGCGCGCAGGGCGCCAGACCTAGTGTACGGCATGGGTAGCCGCCGCGTCGTCGTTGAACTTTGTAAAAAACCCTTCGTACTTGGCTTGGCCACCCTCGGCGGCAAAACGCAGCGGGTAAACCCGTTTGACGTTGACTTCCTTGACCTCGGGCTGGGTCTTGAGGATGTCCATCACCTCCGCGATAAAATCGTCCAGGGGCATGGCATGGGGATCCTTGGCCTGTTCCTCGCCCATCAAGGTGGTCTGCACATAGGGCGGGATCAGCTCAATGACCTCCACGTTGGTGTCCTTGAGTTGGTAACGCAGGCTTTGCGAATAGGAGTGGATCGCGGCCTTGGTCGCGCAATAGGTCGGCGTCATCGCCAGCGGTACGAACGCCAGCCCTGAAGAGACGGTCATGACCGTGGCTTGGGGCTGCGCGCGCAGGTGCGGCAGCAGCGCCGCCGTCAGCCGGATGGGTCCGAGCAGGTTGGTCGCGACGGTGGCTTCCGCATCGGCCAAGAATCCGCCGGCTTCGTCCAGGAGATTCTCCGGGCGCATGATGCCCGCGTTGTTGATGAGCACGTTGAGCGCCGGGAACTCCTCGACTGCGCGGTCGGCGAAGGTGCGGAGGCTTCCGGCATCCGTTGCGTCGACGGTCAGCGACTTCATGCCGGGGTTGGCGCCCGTCACTTCATCAAGGCTTTTTTGGTTGCGTCCGGAAATGATCACTTGGTTACCCAGCGCGTGAAACGCTTCGGCCAGGGCGCGGCCGATGCCGGTGCCGCCGCCGGTGAAGAGGATGGTGTTGTCGGTGGTTCTCATGATAGTGCCGTCCCGAACCGTTGCCGCCGACGGGCGACCACCGCAAGGCACGATCCTCTGGAACGTTTGCCTAATTCTCTGGAGCGGTTGGTTCGTGGCGCGTTTCAGGTATTAGTCACCGTCCGCCCGTTGCCTCCCAGCCATGCCAACCGCCCCCCGCTCCTTCCAACCCATGGCCGATGGCCGGAGCCCCTCTTTGGGAGAACTCTTGTCGGGGCTGGCCACCGTCGAGGGTTTCGCCCCGACGTGCCTGCCCGACGTGCAACTCATGCGCTCGACCGGCATTCATCCCTATCGTGCGGTTTCCTATGACGCGAGCATCGTCATCATCGCGCAAGGAGAGAAGCGGGGTCGAGTTGGGACGCAGCAGTTCACCTACGATGCGCATAACTACCTGGTGCTTTCCGTGCCGCTGCCGTTCGAGTGCGAGACGGTGGGCACGCCGGGGGAGCCGATGCTAGGGTTGGCGGTTCGCGTCGACCCCGCAGTCGTGGCTGGCCTGCTTTTGCAACTACACGGCGCTTCGCCGGCCACGTCCGGACCGATCCGCGCGATCGGCACGGCCCCGCTCACACCCAAGTTGTCCGCCGCCGCCGCGCGTTTGGCGGACTGCCTGCGTTCCCCGGTCGAGGCCCGCATCCTCGGCCCGCCCATCGTCCGCGAGATCACTTACCACGCTTTGTGTGGCCCGCAAGGCGCGGCGCTGCGTTGCCTCGTCTCGCCGCAAAGCCCTTTCGAGCGCGTCGCCCGCGCGCTGCACCGCATCCACCTCGAATACGCAAAACCGCTGACCGTGAGTGGTCTGGCGCGTGAAGCTGGGATGAGCGTTTCGACCTTCCACGCCAACTTCAAAGCCGTGACCGGCCACCCGCCTCAGCGCTACCTGCAGACGGTGCGATTGCACAAGGCCGAGGTGCTGATCGCGGCCGGAGGTTCCGTGGCGGAAGCCGCTCGCGGCGTCGGTTACGAAAGTCCCTCGCAGTTCAGCCGCGAGTTCAAGCGGCTTTTCGGCGCCACGCCAAAGGAGGTCGCCGATCGGTTGCGGGAGGCTCCTGCGAACGCGCGAGACGCGTCCCTCGCGGTGGCGGAGGCAACAAGTTCGCGACGGTGGGGACCTCTGGGCAACCTTCGCTTCACTCCGCCGCAGGCGCGGGCACGGCGAAGGCGTTGAGCAGCGACAGCCGTCCTCCCAAGGTGTCCTCTTGCGTAGGCATGATGTTGGTGAGGTTGATCAGTGGCGGGATGCGCAAGCGTCAGCGATCTGGCAGTCGCCCTTCCTCCGCCGTCACTCTGGGTCGAGTTGGTGCGAGAACGGACATCGCTCAAGCCGTACGCCGTCACCCCGGGTAATCTCGGCGCGCGTTTTACCTCCATCGCGCCAAACCCGCACGTCGACCCGCTGCTTGCCGACGGGAAGCCGCTCGAGGCGCACCTCGGGGAGCCAGTCCGGCAAGTCAGGGTCGAGCAGCAGCGTGGCCGAGGCACCGTCGACCCTGGCGTCGAGCAGGGCCTCCAACAGGTTGAACACGGAACCGGCCGCCCAAGCCTGGGGCACGTTGGCACCGAGGTATTGCACGGGGAAGGGCGAGTCGTCCCGGCTGGTGCCCGCGAACACCTCCGGTAGGCGGTGCAGGAGGAAGCGGCTGCCCGCTGCGATGAGCCCGCCCGCGATCCGCGCCGCCTCGGCGCGAAACCCGTACTGCGCCAGGCCGATCGCGATCAAGCCATTGTCGTGCGGCCAGACCGACCCGAGCTGGTAGTCGTGCGGGTTGTAGGCCGGGTGGTCGGACGACAGGGTGCGCACGCCCCAGCCGCTCCACATGTCGTCGGCCATCAGGCGCCGCGCGACCGCCCCGGCCCGCTCCGGCGGCACGATGCCGGACCAGAGCAGGTGGCCGGGGTTCGAAGCCACGCTCATCACCCGCCGCTTCTTCGGGTCGAGGCAAAAGGCGTAATACTGCGCTTCCTCGTCCCAGAAAACCTCGTTGAATCGGTCGTAAAGTGCGCGCGCTTTGCCGCGCAGTTCCGTGGCCCGCTCCGGCCGGCCCAGTGCGTCGAAGATCGCCGCGGTGCGGCGCCACGCGGAGTAAACGTAGCCCTGCAGTTCGCAAAGCGCTTTCGGGGCCGGCACGTCGTCGCCGTTCTCGTCAACCACGCCGTTGCCCGAATCTTTCCAGCCCTGGTTCTCGGCACCGCCGGGTGTCCGCCGCTGGTATTCCTGGAACCCATCCCCGTCCAGGTCGCCGAAGCAGTCGATCCAATCCAGGCAGCGCTCAACCGTGCCGAGGTGCTGTTCGATCAGCGTGCGGTCGCCGGTGAAGCGCCAAGCGTGGTAAAGCAGCACGAGGTAGAGCGGGGTGGCATCGGCGGTGCCGTAATAGGGTCGGTAAGGCACGAGGCCAAGTTCAGCGAGCTCGCCCCGCCGCAATTCGTGCAGGATCTTACCAGGCTGCATGTCGCGCGCGTCGTCGGTGCCGTCCGCCTGGTAGCGGGCCAGCACTTCGAGCGCGCCGCGCGCAAAATCGGGATAGACGGGCACGGTCTGGAGCGCCGTGATGAGGCTGTCACGCCCAAACAGGGCCGCGAACCAGGGGATACCGGCGGCCGGTACGAAGGCCCGCATGTCCGTACCCTCAATCGGCAGCCGCAGGGCCGCGAGATCCTCAAGCGATTGGTCGTAGATGGCTTGCAAACCCGGGTGAGACGTGCTGAGGCACATCGCGCCCGAGCGCCACTCGCCGAGCGCGCTGGCCTGCTGACACTCCGCCCGTTCGGCGAAAGAAGCGTCCGGCGCGTCGAGCAGGCGGTCGCCGTCGATCACGCGGTAGGCCAATTCCCCGGTCCAGCCCCCTTGCGGCCCGACTTCGGCCGTAAAAACGAGCGCGCCGTCGCGGAGGACCGGCTTCGGCGCTCCCGCGGCCGGACCCACCGACAGGCCGCGGCGGAACGGGCCGTTGGCGTGGACGGTCTCGATCCGCCCTTCCTCGGCAAACCAACGCGAGGCGGTGTCGCCGCGGCTGACGATGCGGTGCGATTTGACGTCGAAAATGTCGGCGAAATCGCAGGCGATCCGGATGGCGAGCGACAGCCGCACGGGACGGCGGTTATGGTTTCGCAGGGTAAGCGTCTCGCGCAAACCGCCCAGCCCCAAAAGCCGGGCCAAGGTGAGGCTGACGCTGCCGGCCTTGACGGCCCCGCCGTCGGTCGGCAGCTCCGGGTTGCTCATCACAACCTGGGCGGCGAAGTGGGCCGTCGCGGCCGAACTCAGCAGTCGCCAGGGCCGCCCGTCGACCGTGACTTGCCATTCGCTGACCAAACGCGTGTCGCGGTAGAACAGGCCGCGCTCGCTCGGCTGACGCACTTGCCCGTCCGTCTCGGTGATGAATACGCATTCACCGATGTGGATGGTCAGCTGCGCGGGTCCGACGCTGATCTCGTAACTCAAGCCGCCCTCCTGCCCTCGGCGCGTTCTCGACCCGGGACCGAACGCCGATGCCTTCGGTCCATCCTCAGGAGCTCGCTTATCGATTGCGTCAGGGTTTCAGGGGCCTCAACGTTTCTCCAGCCCGGCAGCTTGGCCATCTCAGTAAGTTGAAAACCTTTTTATGATCATCAAGTCACCTCGCCAGATGAACGCTCGGCTTCTCCTCATCCAGTTGGGGTTGCTCAGCATTTCGGTCAGTCAAACGACGGCCAGCGGTCAATCGGCGGATGATCTTTGGCAGGTCTACCAGACGGCTTTGCGCCGAGCCAAGTACGTCGACCTGACGCATACGATCACCCCGAAAATCCCCGTTTGGAAGGGATTCGGGCCATCCGTGTTTGGGCCAACCACAAACCCGGAAACCGGTCAACCGTACGACTACGACAAGGACGGTTTTGCGGCGACGAGCTACCAACTCTCCACGGACCAACTCGGCACCCAACTCGATCCGCCAGCCCACTGGAACCCTGATTTCCCGGCGATCGACGAACTTCCCCCGACCTTTGCGGTGCGCCCTCTCGTCGTCATCTCGATCGTCGACCAGGTCGCGAAAGATCCCCGGTACGCCTTGCAGGTGTCGGACATCCTCGCTTGGGAGAAGCAGCACGGCCAGATCCCTGAAGGCAGCGTCGTCTTTGTCCGGTGCGATTGGTCGACGAAGTGGCCGAATCCGTCGCTCTCCACCAACCCGGACTTTCCCGGCGTCTCGCTCGCCGCGCTCAAGTTCCTGCATCTCGAGCGCAAAATCCTGTTCCACGGTCATGAGCCGCTGGACACCGACACGACGCCGGATCTGGAAGGCGAAGCTTGGCTTTTGCGCAACGGATACACCCAGGCTGAAGGCGTCACGAACCTGGATCAGGTTCCCGAAAAGGGCGCGTTGGTCGCGATCGGGTATCCAAAGTTTGGGGGTGGCACGGGAGGTTATGCCCGGTACATCGCGATTTGTCCGGCGGACTGGAAGTATGGGGTCAGCATCGACCCGGCGCACGAATCACCGCTCCCCAAAGCCGCGCACCCGCTGACCTGGGATCAGCAGGCGGGTATGCGGGTCCGCAGGTGAATCGGTTCACCGCGAAGCGGGAATAGCGCCGGCGTCTCACCGGT
>CAXUNV010000355.1:0-5421 GCA_964252355.1 uncultured Chthoniobacterales bacterium
ATCTTGGCAATCACGCGCGGTCTTGCGCAATCTTGGCAATTTTGCGTCGGGATGCGTTATCTTGCCGGTTTCCACCCATTGCGCCCGCCTGTCCGCCCGATCCCGCCATGCCCGACGCCCTGGACCAGCCGCTCACCGAACTCCCTTGGTACGTCCCGTCCAAGGCCGCGCGCGTGGAACGGCTGGGGATTTTTACCTGGCGCGACCTGCTGCACCATTTCCCGCGCCGGCACGAGGATCGCACGGAGTTCGCCCGGTTTCCGGACGGCACCATGGACCAGCCGGTCTGCCTGCGGGGAGTCGTCACCGCCGTGACGGGCCGGTTTTTCGGCGGCCGCAAAATCGTCGAGGTGACGCTTGCCGAAGAGGCCGGGTCGGTGCTCGGCGGCCGGTTGACCCTTCGGTGGTTTAACCAGCACTACATCCAGAAAGTGCTGGTGGAAGGCCAGGAACTCATCGTTTTTGGTCGGCCCAAAGCCGCGCGCAACCGGGTCTTCATGGACCACCCGGATTTTGAGGTGATCGACCTCGAGGGAGAAACCCGGGTGCACACCGACCGGTTAACGCCGATCTACCCGTTGTGCGAAGGGGTGAAGCAGCGCGCCTTGCGGGAATTGCTGTTTGCCGCCGTGACCGCATTGGGTGCGGCGGGGCGCGGGCCGGTGTTGCCGCACCCAGACTTCCGACTGCCGGCGCGGGAGGCGTTTCACCAGATCCATTTTCCGGACAGCTGGGACCGTTGGCAGGTGGCCCGCCGGGAACTGGCTTTGGCGGAGCTCGTCACCATGCAAGCCGTGGTCGAACGCCGGCGCCGGGTGACCCGAGCGTTGCAGGGAAGACCGCACGCTGCCTCGTCCGCGCTCGTCGACCGCTTTCTGGGGAGTTTGCCTTTCCAGCCGACCCAGGCGCAGCACCGCACCATCGGCGAAATCTACCGCGACATGGCCGGCCAAGGGGTCATGAACCGGCTGCTGCAGGGCGACGTCGGCGCAGGCAAGACCCTGGTCGCCACCGCCGCGCTGCTTTACGCCATCGACGCGGGGCACCAAGCGGTGTTCATGGCGCCAACCCAGGTGCTGGCGGAACAGCACTACCGCAACCTGGCCGCGGCGCTTTCGCCTTTGGACGTGAAGGTGGCGTTGCGCACCGGCAGCAAACAGGAGTTGTCGTTTCTGGAACTGATGGGCCGGCCGGATTTGGTCATCGGCACCCACGCCCTGCTCTATGCGGCCGACGAGCTGGGGGACGTGGGGCTGGTCGTGATCGATGAACAACACAAGTTCGGCGTCTTGCAGCGCGCGAAACTGCTGCAGCGCACGCCGGTGCCGGATCTCTTGGTGATGACGGCGACACCGATCCCGCGCACCCTCGCGATGACCGTGTACGGCGATTTGGAGGTGTCGATCCTCGACGAGAAACCCGCCAACCGCCGGCGGGTGGTCACCCGGGTGCGCCCCGCCGAAAAACTGCCGGAGGCGGCCGCCTTCATCCGGGAACGGATCGCGGCGGGGCGGCAGGCGTACATCGTCTACCCGGTGATCGAGGAGTCCGAAACCGTGAGCGCCAAGGCCGCGACGGCGGAGTTTGCCCGTTGGGAAAAGCTCCTCTCACCGGCCCGGTGCGGGCTTTTGCACGGACGGTTGCCGGCCGAGGAAAAAGACCGGGTGATGGCGGCGTTCCGCACCGGCGCCGTCCAGGCGTTGGTTTGCACGACCGTGGTGGAGGTCGGCGTCGATGTGCCCAACGCGACCGTGATGGTTATCGAAAGCAGCGAAAGGTTCGGTTTGGCGCAGCTTCACCAGCTCCGGGGCCGCATCGGGCGCAGCGCGCACCAGAGCTACTGCGTGCTCCTTGCCGAGGGCGACGATCCCAGCCTCAACGAGAAGCTGCGCGTGCTGGAGGGGAGCGACGACGGCTTTGCCATCGCCGAGGCCGACCTGCGGATGCGGGGTCCGGGCGACCTGCTGGGCACCGAACAGAGCGGCTTGCCGCCGCTGCGGCTGGCGAACTTGGTGACCGACGCCGATCTGGTGCTGCAGGCACGAACGATCGCCGCCGACTTGGCGGACCGCGACCCTGGCTTTGCCGCGCCCGCGCTCGCCAGGCTGCGGGCTGCCGTCGAGGAAGCTGGAAAAGGGGGGTCTGGTCTGGCTAATTAGGCCAGCGTTTCACGCCATGAGGAGTTTTCTTAAATTCTTGTTCTTCGTGCTGCTGTTGGCGTTGGGCATCTCGCTCCTCTACGTCTGGCAAGCCCGGCCGCCCGGCGTCTCCCAGGTGCGCACCGAAAGGTTCACGCCGGCCGACAAACCCAAGATCGACCACGACTCGGTCGACGTGCTGGAGCGCCTCAACCAAGAGTACACCAAAGTCACGGAGGCGGTGGTGCCCAGCGTGGTGAGCATCACGACGACCAAGACGGTCGAGCGCCGCCAACCCATCGACCCGTTGGAACTCTTCTTCGGGCGCCGGTTCGGCCGCGACGGTGGCGGGCCCGGCGACGAGCAAAAGGTGACCTCCCTCGGCTCGGGGGTGATCGTGTCGAAGGAGGGTCATATCGTCACCAACAACCACGTCGTCGATGGCACCGACGACGTCACCGTGCAGCTCAGCGATGGGCGCCAAGGCAAGGCGCGGGTGATCGGGACCGATTCGCAGATCGACCTCGCGGTGCTGAAGATCGACTTGCCGCGGATCAACCCCCTGCCGTTGGGCGATTCCGAAGGGGTGCACGTTGGGCAAATCGTTTTTGCGATCGGCAACCCGTTCGGGTTGGAGGAAAGCGTCAGCCAAGGGATCATCAGCGCCAAGGACCGTCGGGCGATGAGCGACAGCGCCGTCGACTTCTTCCAAACCGACACGGCCATCAACCCCGGCAATTCCGGCGGACCGCTCGTCAACATCCGCGGCGAGGTGGTCGGGATCAACACGGCCATCTACTCGGAATCGGGCGGCAACCAGGGGATCGGCTTTGCGATCCCGTCCAACGTCGTGCGCCGAGCCCTCGACAGCATCATCCGCAAGGGTCGGGTCATCCGGGGTTACCTCGGCGTCAGCATCCAACCAGTCACCCGCGAGATTGCCGAACAGTTCCGGTTGGAGGATGCGCGCGGGGCACTCGTCACGGACGTCGCCCCGGGTTCGCCGGCCGAACAAGCCGGCATCATCCACGGCGACGTCATCCGTAAAATCCGGGGCACCGAAATCCGGGACGTGAACTCCTTGATGGGCCGCGTGGCCGAGGCGGACATCGGCGCGGAACTCCCGATCGAACTGGTGCGTGACGGGCAGATCAAAACGGTGGTCGCAAAGGTGGCCGAGCAACCGCCCGACCTCATGGCGCGACTCAGTCGTTCTCAGCGGCAGAACCCGGCCTTGAACGGCAGCGGTCAAGCGAGCACTTTCGCCGGCATCCAAGTGCAGGATCTGACGCCGCGCCTGCGGTCGCAGGCAAACGTCCCGGAGACGACCCGCGGCGTCATCGTCACGGACGTGGACCCGTCGTCACCGGCCGCCAGCGACCTGCGCGCGGGGGACGTCATCGAAGAGGTGAACCGCCAACCGGTGTCCAACACGCGCGAGTTTCAGCGCGCCATTGCCGGGATCGACCCCAGCCGGGGCGTGGTGGTGGCCATCTCGCGGAACCGCCAACGGTCCTACGTGCTGCTGAAGCCGGGCGGGTGGCGTCGCCGCCGCGGTGGCCTGCCTAGCCCAGGTTGCGGGTGGGGTGCTGCAAGAGACGGGGTACGCAGGCTGGGCACCCGGCCAATCCGAGGTGTTCAACGACGGTTGCTTGCATCGGTTCGTCACCTCTTTGTTCATCGTGGGTAACCTGGGCTTGGCCGGCACCGCTTTGGGAGCCGCTTTCGCGCTGCCGGCCCGCCGCGGGGCGATGGCGCGCTGGTGCGGGGCGGCGCTCCTGTGGGCGGCTTATGGATTCCTCATCCTCAACGATTCCCTGGAACTGGCCGGCGCCTCCTCTTGGCGGTTTCTCGGCACGTTGGGTGGGGCAAACGCGGGGTGGTTGACGCGGACCTGTCTGGCAATGTCGTTGGACGCTTTGGAGGCTTTCGGCGGCGGCCTGCTCGGGTGGCCACTTCTGCAGAACGGCGGTGAAGGCCGGCCCCTGGGCGCGGTCCTTTGGGCTACGGCCCTGTGGGCGCTCTTCGACTTGGCTTACAATGTCCTGGGCCAAGCCGGCATCGACCGCTTCAGCGAGGGAGTTTTCGCGTGCTTGGCCGTGGCGCAATGCGCAACCGCCGCACGCTGGTTTTGGCGCCGCCCGGCCGCCGGCGGGCGCGAGCTGGGCCAACCTCGTTTCGCCCCTGGACCGGCCACGGCCACCACGGGTCAGCCCTGAGCGCGCCTCCGCCCGTTTTCGCAACTTTGCGGTCCCTCCGGGTGTGTTAACTTTGGTGGACTTGGCGCTCCCCGCGCGCGCCGCCGGTCGTACCCGAGAAGCATGAAACCTGGATCTGCCGCAAACGTCATCGCCGCTTTGGCGAGCTTTTTTCTTCCTGGCCTGGGGCAACTGGTTCAAGGCCGGGTTTTACCCGCACTCTTTTTCTTCCTGCTGAGCGGGCTGCTCTGGATGGTTTTGCTCGGTTGGCTGGGGCACGTCTTCGCCGCGCTGGATGCCGCGCTTTGGCGGGGTCCCCGCGGGGTGGTCTGAACGGGCTTGGCAGGTTATGACTGGGGATGTAACGATCCGGGTTGATGCAACGGCTGCATTATCATCAACCCGGGACGGCGCCCGCCACCCTTGAGTTGCCCCCGGCGCACGCGGGACGTGCGCCGGTGATGCGTTTGATGGAGTACGACGCCCACCACTTGGACGACCGCAACGTCGAGCGGGTGAACGATTTGCCGGAGAGCTGCGACGAGCGCCGGGTGCATTGGCTCAACGTGGGGGGATTGGGCGACGTGGAAGTCCTCCGCAGCCTTGGCCAACGCTACCACATCCATCCGCTGGCGTTGGAGGACGTCCTCGACCCGAGCCAACGGCCGAAGCTCGACGAGTATGAGAACCAACTCTTCATCGTCCTGAAGATGGTGTACGAGGGCGATCCCGGGGAGGTGATCTTTGAGCATGTCAGTTTTGTGCTCGGCCCAAATTACCTCATCACCTTCCAAGAGGACGCCGAGCGCGACGTTTTTGAGCCGATCCGGACCCGGCTACGCGAGGCAGCTGGCAACCTCCGGTTCATGCGGGCGGATTATCTCGCCTATGCGCTGATCGACGCCATCGTCGACCATTACTTCCCCATCATGGAAAGCGTGGGGGAGAGCGTCGACGACTTGGAACAACGGTTGTTGGACCAGCCGACGACCGAAAAGCTGCAACACATCCACGCCATCCGACGTACCCTCCTGCAACTTCGCCGGGCGATTTGGCCGACGCGCGACGTCGTCGGCCGCTTGTAC
>CAXUNV010000356.1:0-5376 GCA_964252355.1 uncultured Chthoniobacterales bacterium
CCTTTTACATCAACGCGTACAACGCGTCCGTGTTGCGAGGCGTGCTGGACCATTACCCGACGCGCAGCGTCGCCGACATCTCGCCCCTGTTCGGGTTTTTCTTCCGGACCAAATTCCGCGTTGCGGGTCAGGAGATGACCCTGGACGGCTTGGAGAAGGGGATCATCATCGGCCAGTTCCACGAGCCCCGCGTCCATTTCGCGATCAACTGCGCCAGCCGCAGTTGCCCGCCCTTGCGCGCGGAAGCTTACCGGGGAGAGCGCTTGGATGAACAACTCGACGCGTCGGCCAGGGGCTTTCTGAACAACAACCCTCGCGCGGTTCTGCCCGGCAAGGATGGTTATGCCGTGACAAAAATCTTCGATTGGTACAAGACAGATTTTGCCCCGGCGGGCGGCCCGGTGCCGTTCATCAACCGTTACCGGCAGGATCCAATTCCGACGAACGCTAGGGTGACGTTCCAGGAGTACGACTGGAGTCTGAACGAGGCAAAATGATGCGGCGCTTCGCGGGCGCGCGGTTGCCGGTTGGAAATCACGGGTGACCCGGTGGGGCGAACACCCGGCCGGGACGGGGATGCTACCATCGTCACTGGACGACTGCCGGGCGGTGTGAGCCGACGCGGACTGACCCCGGCAGCCGCCGCCCCAGCCCGGTTACTAAGCTCTCCGGCGAAGGCCGCCTCAGGATGGGCCCGACGACCAACGCAGTGGGCTGGGCGCCCCATCTGAGCACGGCGCAAACGGCCCCAAGGGTCCGCCCGACCTTCGCTCCGGCCCGGCTTCAGGTCGGCGGCTCACCCCATTACCGGCGGCCCGCCCGCAGCGCTGCGCGAGGCGTCCGGTCACGGAAGCGAAAGTGCCTCCCGCGCAGCCGTGGCGTTGCGGGCGGGGACGCGGGCGCTCCCCTAATCGCCCGGCAGCGGGTAGGGCGAGAAACCTCTTGCCCTACCAACCTGCGTCGGTGCGGACCTGACCCACACCGGAGGGATGCCGGCGCTACGCTGCCCCAACCCACTTTCCGGCTTCCTCGCCTCTCCGCACTCCCGCTCGGTCGCGCTCGGTGCCGCTCGCTATTTTGCCGAGCCGGGTTCGGACATGCCCCGGTGGACGCCGGCCTTGAGCCCTTCGGGCAACACCTCGTTGGCCATGCCCATGAGCTTCGTCTTTACGGAACCAGCCACGACCTTTTCCTTGCCGGCCATCAAGGCTTCAAAACCTTGGCGCGCGACGTCTTCCGGCGAGTCTTTCTTGTCCGAACCCACCTTGGTGTCGTCCATCTCGGCGCGGTGGAAGAAATTGGTTTCGGTCGGCCCCGGCAGGAGCGCGGTGACGGTGACGCCGGTGTCTTTAAGTTCGTTGCGCAAACTTTCGGCGAAAGAGAGCACGAACGCCTTGGACGCCCCGTAAACCGCCTCAAAAGGCGTCGGCATGGTCGCGGCGATGGAAGCCGTGAAAAGCGCCCGGCCTGACCCGCGCGAAACCATGTCACGCAAGACGTGCTTGGCCAAGTGCACGGTGGAGACGCAGTTCAGGTTGATGATGTTCAACTCCTTCTCCAAATCCGTCTCACGGACGAAGTCACCGCCCAGCCCGACCCCTGCGTTGAAGCAGATGGCGTCGACCGGCCGGCCGGCCGCCGTCAACTGGTGGTAAAAACCGTGCACACCCTCAGAGGTGGCCAAGTCGAAACGGGCGGTTTCCACACCCGCGCCAAGGCCCTCCAAAGTTTCTTTGGCGCGATCGATGCCTTCGCCCGCGGCGACGATCAGCAGGTCGAAACCATTTTTGGCGAATTGTTTGGCCAGTTCGAGACCGATGCCGTTGGAAGCGCCGGTGACGACGGCAAAAGGACGCGATGAGTTGTTCATGGATATCTTTTTTTGGTGACAGGCAGGGAACTAAAAAGGGTGAAAGAGCGGGCGGCAGCCCCGGGCGCAACGTCATAGGCCCGCGGTGCGCAACGCTTCACGGAGACGCCGTTTACCGTCGGTCTCGATGGTTTCGCCGTGGCCGACGATGACCCGGTCGAAATCCCACGCCAACATCGTTTCGGTCGCACGTCGAAACGCGTCTGGATCGGTGACCGTGAACTTTTCCACGCGCGGGACCTTGACCTCGCGCGTCGTCCCGCCGTGCGTCGCCACGGTGGCAAACAGACGCGTCCCCAACGGGGCGTCGTCGGTGACGTTGAAGGTCAAGTCGGCCACGATCAGCGTGCGCGAAGGCCCGTGATGGAAGGCATACTCCGGCGCCCTCGATTTTCCAGCCAACGCCAAGACACCCAACTCACCCGCCCACGCCCCCGGTGGTTGCGCAAGTGACTCTGTGGGAAATCCGACCGTCTTGGAAAAGCCTTCCGGCGCGTAGTACGGCACGTCCGGGAACGCCTGCCGACCCTCGTTGACGAAGGTGTCGTGCAGCGTGGTCGCCTCCACCAGAAAGGCCGGTCGGCCCAGCGCCGAGATGGCCGCCACGTCATCCGGCGAAAACGGTGCGGTGGAGTGGATGACCAAGTCGCCCGAGCGCAACCGGATAATCGTCACGTTGCGCCCAAGGTACTCCCCGAGCAAAGGCAGCGGGTGACTGAGCAACCAAAGATTTTCCGCGACGGCTTCCATCAGGGCGTTGTCCGTGCACAAGCAACCGGCTCCGTTGGGAAGGGTCAACCGGCAAAGCAGACCTTCCGGAGCGAGACCAATTTTCCTTACCTTGTCACCAGCATCATCCCTGAGGGTTTGGCCGACGCTCGTGACCAGGG
Source organism: uncultured Chthoniobacterales bacterium (assembly GCA_964252355.1). Classification (GTDB taxonomy): domain Bacteria; phylum Verrucomicrobiota; class Verrucomicrobiia; order Chthoniobacterales; family JAFAMB01; genus CAXUNV01. The sequence continues at coordinate 2,761 of CAXUNV010000356.1, forward strand.
TAACGCGGGCGCTACGCTGGCCGTCACGGCCCTAATCAGGATGCCCCAGTCCCAAATTCCGCCTGCGCTGACCCTACCTCGGCTCCACGAACACCGCCGTCGTGCGGGCTGGCACGGTGAAGGTCCCTGTCCGCCCGTCGAACGTCGCCTGCTTCACGCGTTCGTCGGCCGACGATGCCTGCTGGACCGGGTGCAGGCTCAGGCTCAGTCCCGCGTGGTCCGGCACGGTCAACGTCTTCGGTTTGACGTCGACGTTGAACAACACGAACACGCTCTGCCATCGGTAATCGAGCCGGGCGCCCGTCTTATCGCTGATGCTCATCGCGATCAACCCCGGTTGTTGCGCCGGGCCCACGTTGTAGAACCGCAAGCGCGCCTTGACCTCCGCACCCGTGGTCAACCGGAACAACGGCGTCGATTTCCGGATCCGTAGGAGGTCTTGGAGGTACTTGTGCGCCGCGACGATGTCGGCGTGGCCCGGTTTCAGAGCCGGGTTGTTCAGGAATGGGATCTGCACGGGCCAATCGTTCCCGTTGTCCGGCTGGGGCGGCAGACCAACGCCGAAGTTGTTCGTCTGGTAGGTGAAATCGAGCCGATTGAACCAGTCGCCCGAGTTATAGCTGTTTTTGTCGAACGACTTGGAACGAAGCAGGTCGTCGCCGGCGTGGAAAAAGGGAATGCCTTGGGCGAGCGCGACGAGCGAGAGCCCGAGGTTGTTTACGCGCACCCGATCTTCCAGCGAGGTCGACACCGGCAGCTTGTACTGATCGTTGTCGAACAGCGTCAGGCCGTCGTGCACGGAAATGTAATTGATCACGTCGGCGGGCTGCAGGGTGTACCCGGCCGGCTGACCGTTCACCGGATCATTGGGGTATTTGAGCTGCGCGCCCGTGACCCGGTTGCCGTCTTTGTCGATCAGTTCGTAATCCTTAAGCGTGCCCGCCAAGCCGAGGCGCACCAAGTCAGCCGCGTACAGCAGGGCATCTTTGGTCGCGGCCGTCGCCCCAGAAGAGGCGTTAGGGTCGTACCAAAGGCCGTTGATGAACCCCTGGTTGGCCACAAACTGCTGACCGCTGTCGAACGGGCCGCCGCCGCGCACCACGTCGCGAAGCCGGTCGTTGAACGTGCCGATCTCCGTTCCGGCCATGTTGGCTTGGGTGGCGTTGATGCCGAGCGCGTTGTTGCCGACTTCCCCGAAGTTCCAACCCTCGCCGTAGATGTAGATGAGCGGATCGATCGCCTGCAGCGCCTTTTTGATGCGCAGCATCGTGTCCTTGAAGTGGAAACTCATCAGATCGAAGCGGAACCCGTCCACGTGGTATTCCTTGGCCCACACCGTCAGGGAATCGATCATCAGCTTCTCAAACATCCGGTGTTCGGATGCCGTGTCCGGGCAGCACGAGTTGGTGTACGGATTACCATTCTCGTCGAGGCGGTAATAGTAATCGGGCACGATCCGGTCCAAGACCGAGACCGGGTTTTGGCCCGCCGCCGCGGTGTGGTTGTACACCACGTCCATGACGACGCGCAGGTTCTTCAGGTGCAGCGCCTCCACCATCTGGCGGAACTCCAAGGTGCGCCGGACGCCGTTTGGCTGCGTCGAGTAGCTACCTTCCGGCACCAAGTAGTGGTAGGGATCGTAACCCCAATTAAACGCGTCCTGGTCGCGCACCGCCACGATCGCGGCCTGGGGCTGCGTGGAACTCGGCGCCGGGTTCGGCAGGATCGCCGGCTGCTTTTGCTCCGAAGGGAGTTCCGGCACCGAACTGAAATCGAACGAAGGCAGGATGTGGACGTGCGTGAGGCCGGACCCCGAAAGGCTGCCCAAGTGCCGCATGCCGTTTGAAAAGAATTGGTTGAACGCGGTGTACTTGCCGCGGTCCCGCGCCGGGACGGATTCATCCGTGGCCGAGAAGTCCCGCAGGTGCAACTCGTAGAGCGTGATGTCGTTGATTGAACGGAGCCGCGGCTTGGGCAGAACGTCCCAGAGGGTCGGTTTGGTGAGCGGTGCGTCCAAGTCGGTCACCAAGCTCTTTTTGGAATCGGCGGACAACCCCTGCGAGTAAGGGTCCGTCACCAAGTTGGTCACGACTTGACCCTGCAGGCGCGAGAAGACCTTGACCTCGTAAAGGTAGTACTTCCCGTTGGCCCAGCGACGCTCACCGGCGCGCACACTCCAGAGGCCGTGTTCGCCCGGGTTCAGCGCGTAGGTGGCCTCTGGCGCGGTGGCCGCCGCATCTCCGTAAACCAACAGCCGCACCGACTGCGCGGTCGGAGCCCAGAGCCGGAAGTCGACTCCTTGCGGCGTCGAGTCCGCCCCGAGCGGACCGTCATAATAAAATCGGTCGTCCAGAACCCCTGGCAGCTGCAAGGCCGTCGCGTCCAACGGTTGCTGCCCGTCGGCTTTCACCACCACGAGCTGCCCTTTGAGCAGGTCGGCCAAGCGGTTGACCGCGGAGGGCGGCACCTTCAACGCCGTGGCCCCGACCAACTGCGGGAACTTTTCGGTCACAGCCGCCGACAACCCTTTCGGATCGACCTGCAGGTCGACCGAGCTGCCGCCTTTTACGCCCGCCTTGGAAACGTCGATGCCGCCATCGGGGGCGCTGTAGAGCC
>CAXUNV010000357.1:0-5348 GCA_964252355.1 uncultured Chthoniobacterales bacterium
GGGTTGACCCGCCCCTTCCCCTGGCGTTAATAGCGCTGGTGCAGGGCGCGGCGCGGCCCACCCCCGCATCTCCCGAAATCCCTGCCATGCCACGCGTCCGCTTTTCGCGTCAGTCCACCGTGATGAACGTCGTCCGCGTGGCCAGCGGCAACTTTTTAGAAATGTACGACTTCATCGTCTTCGGCTACTACGCCGCGGCGATCGGTCGCACCTTCTTCCCGAGCGACAACCCGTTTGCCTCCCTCATGTCGTCGCTGATGACCTTTGGGGCGGGTTTCCTGATGCGCCCGATCGGCGCCTTGGTTCTGGGCGCCTACATCGACCGGCACGGCCGTCGTGCCGGTCTCGTGTTCACGCTGGCGTTGATGTCCCTGGGCACACTGCTGATCGCGGTTCTGCCCGGGTATGCCGTCCTGGGTCTCGCGGCGCCGGGGCTCGTCCTCTTGAGCCGCCTAGTGCAAGGCTTTTCGGCCGGGGTCGAGCTCGGCGGCGTCTCGGTCTACCTCGCGGAGATCGCGACACCCGGACGGAAAGGTTTTTACGTCAGTTGGCAATCGGCCAGTCAGCAGGTGGCGGTCATGTTCACCGCGTTGCTCGGCGTCGGTTTAAACGTCTGGCTGTCGGCTCCGACGATGCTCTTTTGGGGTTGGCGCATCCCGTTTGCGGTTGGTTGCCTCATCATTCCCGCGTTGTTTTACCTCCGGCGGAACCTGCCGGAGACGGATGCCTTCCTGGCGCGCGCCGACCGCCCCACGCCCGGCGAGGTCCTGCGCTTGCTGGGACGACACTGGGCCGTGGTGACGGGTGGGCTCATGCTCGTCACCATGACCACCGTCTCGTTCTACCTCATCACGGCGTACACGCCCACGTTTGGCACCAACGAACTGCATCTGCCCGCCGCCCAGAGCTTGGCGGTGACGCTTTGCGTCGGCCTTTCCAACTTCGTTTGGCTGCCCGTGATGGGGGCGCTTTCCGATCGCGTCGGTCGTAAACCGCTGTTGGTAAGCTCGGCCGGGCTGGCGCTGATGGCCGCCTACCCGGCCATGTGGTGGCTGGTGTCCGCGCCCTCCTTTGGCCGCCTGCTCACGGTCGAACTGTTCCTCTCGTTCATCTTCGGCAGCTACAACGGGGCCATGTGCGTGTTCCTCACCGAGATCATGCCGGAAAGCGTGCGCACGACCGGGTTCTCCCTGGCTTACAGTTTGGCCGCGGCGTTGTTTGGCGGGTTCACGCCGGCCATTTGCACCTACCTCATTCACCTCACGGGCAACCGGGCGGCCCCCGGCGCTTGGCTAGCGTGCGCGGCCGCGCTGGCGCTCGTGCCTGCCATCCGGATGAAGCCGGGCGTGGCCGAGGCGGCCCCTGCCGGCCTGCAAACTGCGCCCGCTCGGAAGTGACCGCCACGCGATTCAACCGGCCGCCAGGGTTGTCGCCGGATTCGGCCCGCACGCGGTTAAAGCGCGGCAACGGTGCGCCGATAGCACCAGAAGTGACCCTCCCAAACGCCCTAACCACGTTGGTGTCGATGCCCGCTCCTCGGCAGGTTCCGTCATGAGCGTCGCCCCTGTCAGTGCCGGGCCGGCCTGGGCGGACGCGCTCGCGGCCACGTGGGTTCCCCAAACGGGTCAGGTCCACATCCTGCTCGTCGAAGATGAGGAGCAGATCCGTATGCTCACGCAGGTGCTCCTGGAAAAGCTTGGGTACCGCGTCACCGCCGTCGCTTCCGGCGAGCAGGCCTTGGAGGCGTACGAAGAGGCGTGTGCCAGGCGGGAACCCTTCGCCCTGGTCATCACCGACCTGCGACTCTCCGGCGGGATGGCGGGCGACGAAGTGGCGCGCAGCATTCTCAGCGCGCATCCGGCCGCCCGCATGGTGCTGACCAGCGGTTGCTTCGATCTGGAGCCCTTCGCGCACTTCCGCGAGCACGGCTTCCGGGCGGCGTTGCGCAAACCCTACTTCTTGGAAGACCTGCAGCGGACCGTGCGAGAGGTTTTGGGTTGAGACCTCGCCCACCGCCGTCCGGGCGGCTTTTAGACCAGGGCGTCGCCGCGCCGTTCGCCGGTGCGCACCTGACCTCCCGCGGCAGTGACGCTCTCCAGGGCGCGCCGGCTATCGCCGGGACGCAGGTCGATGCCGCGACACGCCTCCGCCAGAACTGTCACCTCGAACCCTAGCCGGAGGGCGTCGAGTGCCGACCAAAGCACACAATAGTCGGTCGCCAAACCGCAGATGTGCACTTCGCGGAGGTTCGCGGCGCGCAGGTAGTCTGCGAGCCCGGTCGAGCGTTGCCGGTCATTGTCGAAGAACGCGCTGTAGCTGTCCACGTCGCGGGCCGTGCCTTTTTTGAAAACGGCGTTGAAACACTCGTTGCGCAGTCCGGGGGCGAACTCAGCGCCGGGCGAGTCGGCCACGCAATGGACCGGCCAGAGCACCTGCGGGTGTCCGTGGAGCAGGACCGTCTCCCCCGGTTGCCGACCCGGGTGATTGGCCGCGAAGCTGGCGTGGTCGGGCGGGTGCCAATCCTGCGTGCCGGTCACCGTGTCGTAGCCGGGCAGCAGGCCGTTGATGACTTCAACGACCTCGTCGCCCCGGGGCACCGCCAAGGCGCCGCCGGGCAGGAAATCGCGTTGCACATCAACCACAAGCAGGACGGGGTTCGGCATGGTGGAAAGGGCGCCCAAGCGACGCTCGGCCGTAACCTAGTCCCGGGTTGCCCTGCCCGCAAAACGACCCGAGCGCCGTCGCCGTTTCCAGGTGCTAGATTCGCGCCGTGTGCAGAAATGCGTGGTTCCGTTGGGGAGCGTTGGCGGTCGGCCTGCTCGGGTTGATCGGGTGCGCCGGGGTAGGGACGCCCGGGGTGAAGTTGGGTCAGGGCACTTTCCACACGGTGATTGTGGACGCCGGCCACGGCGGCAAGGATAACGGCGGCCTCAGCTCGCGCCGGATGCCCAACGCGCTGCGCGAGAAGGATCTTACCTTGGACACCGCCCGGCGGCTGCGCGGCGCGTTGCGCAAGGCGGGGTTCCGCGTGGTCATGAGCCGCGACGACGACGCCTTTGTGGAGTTGGATGACCGGGTCGCCTTAGCCAACCGGGAGGGTGCGGGCGCCATCCTGGTAAGCATCCATTACAACGCTTCTGGCAACGCCCGTGCACGCGGTGCGGAGACTTATTTCTGGCGGTCCGACAGCCATGGGCTCGCCACCCGCATCGAGCGGCGGCTCGCGCACGAGACCGGCGGACGCACCGGGGGCGTGATCCGACGCCGGCTTCGCCTGACGCGTAACCCGGAGATCCCGTGCGTGCTCTGCGAATGCGCGTACTTGACCAACGCGGACGACAACCGGCGGGCGGCAACCCCGGCCTTCCGACAGCGGGTGGCCGAGGCCATCGCCGCCGCCGTCGGTGAGGAATACCGGATCGGCGACGCCGGGATCCCCGGCGTCCCGGAGCTTTCGGCGCCGTTGTCGAAAGCCTCTGATCGCTACGTGAGCCATCGCCGCAAACGCGCCCGGCACCACCGGCACCACCGCGGGTAGGACCCGTGCGGGGTCGAAGGGCGTTAGTTCCAGGAAGGACGCCGGTGGGGCGAAAGCCTGGCCAGATCGAGGGGAGCGCGGGCGTCCCGCCCGTACGGTAGCGCAGGCGTCCCTGCCGGTAAGCCGGGAACGCCGCCGCGCCCGGCCCCGGGGACCGGCGCCGCAGGAGCGCAGAACCGAAGCGAAACGGGTCAGGGGCGTCACCGATGTTCTGACCCAGAAGCGTTACCGATGTCTTGACTGCGCCCCCGGAACCCGGAACGCGCTCACCTCAGCCCGAGCAGCTCAGATCTTCGGGCATCGGCAGACAAACGGATTCGGAGCTCGCTTAGCGCGGGCTCCAGTCCGACCGGGTAAAGGTGCGGGTTCAGGAGCCTTTTGATGCCGGCATAGAACCCGGTCAACTCCGTCCGGGCCGTGGCCTGCACCTTTTGGAGGACCGGGGGTGCGTACACCCGCCGTCCGCCGCGGAAAACCGGCGTGAGCAAGTCGTGGTGCTCCGCCGCGTCCGGGATGCGACGTCGGATCGTGACGTCGACCGGGTCGACCAAGGCCTGCGTCGCGCCCGGGCCGAGGAGCTCGTCGTAGATCACGTCCGCGGAATAGACGCCGTCCGTTCGGAACCGGCGGACCTGCAGCTTGCCGGGAACGGAGACTTTGGCCGTCTGCTCCGACAATTTAAGTTTGTAGACCCATGAGCCGCCGGGTTTGCGGGTCGCCCCCAACTTGTAGACACCGCCAAGCGCTGGCTGGTCGTAAGCCGTCACGAGCTTGGTACCGACACCCCAAAGATCGATGGCCGCGCCCTGCTCGTACAGACTCCCGATGATGTGTTCATCGAGGTCATTGGTCGCCAACACCTTCGTCGACTTGAATCCCGCCTCATCCAACATCCGGCGGGCGGCCACGCTGAGATAGGCGAGATCGCCCGAGTCCAAGCGGACGCCTTGCAACTCTTGGCCGCGCGCCCGGAGCGTGCGCCCGACCTCGATGGCGTGCCGCACGCCCTGCAACGTGTCGTAGGTGTCCACCAGGAAGATGCAGTTCCCCGGCAGGTTTTCCGCATACGCCTGGAAGCTGCTCAATTCGTCATCGAACGACATCACCCAGCTGTGCGCGTGCGTGCCGCGCACCGGGATGTCGAAGACTTTTCCGGCCAACACGTTGGAAGTTGCGGCGCACCCGCCGACGAAAGCGGCCCGGCTCGCCGCGAGCGCCCCATCCGGACCATGGGCGCGGCGCAGCCCAAACTCGAGCACCGGGGCACCCCTGGCCGCCAAACAAATGCGCGCGGCCTTGGTCGCGACCAGGGTCTGGAAATTGATGATGTTCAGCAACGCGGTCTCGAACAGCTGGGCTTGGATGAGCGGGCCCGTGACCCGCACGAGCGGCTCGAGCGGGAAGACCAGATTCCCTTCCGGGATCGCGTCGACGTCGCAGGCAAAGCGGAGCTCGCTCAGGTGACGCAGGAAGGCGGGTTCAAACAACGGCGCGCCGTCCGCCCCCGTAAGGTTCGACAAATAAGCCAGGTCGCCCGGGTCAAACGCGAAGCCTTCCAGGTAATCCATCGCGTCCTGCAGTCCGCAGGCGACGGCGTAGCCGCCGTGAAACGGCAAGTTGCGGAACGAGAGGTGAAAAGTGGCTTCGTCATCGCTGCGCCCGGACTTCCAGTAACCAAACGCCATGGTCAGCTGGTACAGGTCGGTCAACAGGGCGGGCGAAGTGCGGATCATGGGTGCGAGCGAGGTGGAAAGGTTCGATCCACCCCGGGCACAACGGTGGGGCAGGGGAAGGCGGACGCAAATGGGGG
>CAXUNV010000358.1:0-5345 GCA_964252355.1 uncultured Chthoniobacterales bacterium
CCTCCCAGGCGCGTCGACGGGACCGTCGGCGGTGACACCCGCCCGGCTAATCCAACCCAAGCTCGTGCAGACGTTCTTTCGGCAACGGCTGCGAGGTCCCTCCGACCATGGTCGTTAAGGAGTTTGCTTTGCCCGTCCAGCGTCCGGAGGCGTCCCGGTAAATGAAAAAGGTGCCTTGCAAGAACTTGGGCACCTCCGGCGCGTCGTAGGTGACGTCCACCGGCCAAAAGGGATTTTGGCTTCCCGGGGCCACCAAGTCCGCCTTGTTCATGGGGCCAAGGCTTCCCAAAGTCAGCTTGAGGGCCTTAACCATCTGATCATGATTGGATCGCACTTCGCGTTCGACATCCGCTTCGGACGGCAGATTTGAGGGTCCGTCCAACATGTGCACGCCCGCGGCTAGTTGCCGGTTGAACTTTGCGGATTCCAGCGCTTGATCCTGCACGTGCCCCAGAAACGTCTGAATTTTGGCCTGCACGGCGGCGAGCGCCTCGTCGTGAGAGGGTGGGGCGGGCGCTTGCGAGCAGCCCCAGGCCAGGAAAACCGCGCTGGCCCAGAGCAGGTCTCTCGAACGCATCATCTTCATAACGTGAAATGATTGTGGTGTGGAGTGTTGAAAAAAGCAACAACAATACAGAATGTTGTTTAAGCACGTGGGGGCGTACGGGCTGGCGTTAGGGCGGAGCTTGGCTGCAGGGCTGGGTCGCGGCTTGCGGTTGTCGCGCCCTTTCAGGGCTTGGCCCGCGTTCAAAACCTACCACCTGGGGTTTCACCCCAGGCTCCGCATCTTGTCACCGCCTCGCGGTGTCCAGAGGAACTGCGCGTCCGATCACTCCTGCCCGCGGCGCTTCGCGCAGCGAGGCGGGCCGTACCGCGCGATTCGACACGCCAAACGCCAAACCTCGCACGGCGCCTTCCCAACCAGAAACCAGGACCGAGAGACAAGAAACCAGAAACAAGGCACCAGAAACCTGCAAGCAGGTGGACACCGCCCGGAATACGCGTAGGGGAGGTGCATGCAAGCAGGTGTTTTCGCCCACGCCAACCAGTGGCTGGGTGATCTCGTCAGTTATGTGCCCGGCAAACCGGTGGACGACGTCGCGCGTGAACTCGGGCTCGACCCGGCCCACATCGTCAAACTCGCCTCCAACGAAAACCCGCTCGGGCCGTCGCCCAAAGCCGTGGCCGCAATGCAGGATGCCCTGCAGAAGGCGCATTTTTACCCGGACGGTGGTGCCTACCACCTGCGCACCGCCCTCGCCGACAAGTTCGGGTTGGATGCTGGCTCTGTCATGCTGGGCAACGGCTCAAACGAGATCATCGAATTCCTGGGTCACGCCTTCCTCAAACCCGGCGATCACGTGATCGTGGCGGAACACGCCTTCTCCGTCTACCGCATCATGGCTCATCTGTTTGGCGCGAAGACCGTCGAAGTGCCCGACCCGGGGTTCACCGCCGACGTCGACGCCATGGCGGAGGCGGTCACGCCACGAACCAAACTTCTTTACTTGGCCAACCCCAACAACCCGACGGCGACGACCGTCGGCGAAGCGCCGTTGGACCGGCTCGTGGCCAAGGTGCCGGAGCGTGTCATCATCGCTTTGGACGAGGCGTACTATGAATTTTTGCCGTCGCCGCCAAACACGCTGAAGTACCTGCGCGACCGCGAAAACGTGATCCTCTTGCGGACGTTTTCCAAGATCCAAGGCCTGGCGGCGTTGCGCATCGGCTACGGTCTGGGTCACCCCGACTTGGTCCGGCTGCTGCAGAAGACGCGGCAACCGTTCAACGTGAACGCCATCGCGCAAGCCGGGGCCCTGGCGGGCCTGGGCGACGACGAGCACCAACGCCGGACGCGGCAAGTGACCGACGAGGGGCGCACGTTTCTGCAGGGGGCGTTCGCGGAGCGCGGCCTGGAGTTCGTGCCCAGCAGCGCCAACTTCATCCTCGTGAAGGTCGGGCAGGGCCAGGACCTTTTCGCGCGCCTGCTCCGGCGAGGGACGATCATCCGGGCGATGGACGAGTACAAGCTGGCTGACTGGGTGCGAGTCAGCGTCGGTACCCCTGAACAAAACGCCCGGTTCCTGCGCGACCTCGACGCCGTGCTGGAGGAAAGACGGGATCAATCCACAGATTAAGGGGATTTAGGAGATTTTAGGACGGGACTTATGCGATTGGTTCAGGCGTTTGCTCAGCCGGTGTGAGTTGGCGGACCTTGGAACCATGCCTAACGATCCTGACACCTACGCGATTATCGGTGCCGCTTTCGAGGTCCACAAAGAACTGGGTCACGGTTTTTTGGAAGCGGTCTACCAACAGGCCCTAGAGATGGAACTCCGGGATCGCGGCATTCCGGCCGAGCCACAGCGGGCCTTGGAAATCAAGTACAAGGGTCGGGTGTTGGGGACACCGTATCGCACCGACTTTCTTTGTTTCGACTCCGTCATCGTGGAGATCAAAGCGCTTGAGGCGTTAACATCGCGAGATGGGGCACAGGTCTTGCACTACCTTAAAGCTTCTGGGCTCCGGCGGGGGTTGTTGATTAATTTTGGCGCGTCATCCCTGGAGTACCGCCGACTGGTCCTTGGTTCGGATTCAAACCTTCAATCCTCTTAATCTCCAAAATCTGTGGACCGCTTTTCTCTGGGTGACACGATCGCGGCGGTGGCGACGCCGGCGGGCGAGGGGGCGATCGCCACGCTCCGGATCTCCGGCCAGCGGGCCAAAACGATCTTGGACGCCACGTTCAAACCGCGCCGCGGCGTCGGGGTGACCCGCGCGCGCCACGCCTACTTTGGGGCGATTGGGGAAGGCGATGACGTGCTCGACCACGGGGTAGCCGTTTGGTACCGCGCGCCCGCCAGCTACACGGGCGAAGACGTCGTCGAGCTGAGTTGCCACGGCGGTCCGCTCGTCGCCCGGCGCTTGTTGGAACTGCTCCTGCGCAAGGGAGCGCGCTTGGCCGAGCCGGGCGAGTTTACCCAACGGGCATTTTTGCACGGCAAAATGGACCTGACGCAGGCCGAGGCCGTGATGGACCTGATCCGCGCGCAGACGGATTTGGCGCTCCGCGCCGCCAACCAACAACTGAGCGGCAACCTTGGGGCGGAGGTGTCGGACATTCAGGACGGTCTGCTCACGGTGCTTGCGCACGTCGAGGCGTTCATCGATTTCCCGGACGAGGCGATCGATCCCGACACGGCCGGGACTTTGGCCGCGAACCTGGAGGAGCTCGACGGCCGCTTGGCCGGGCTGTTGGCGAGCGCCGACCAGGGCAGGATCCTGCGGCACGGCTTGCGCACGGTGATCTACGGCGAGCCGAACGTTGGGAAGTCGAGCCTTCTAAACCTGCTGCTCGGGTTTGAACGCGCCATCGTCAGCGAGACGCCGGGCACGACGCGTGACACCATCGAGGAAGTCATCAACCTGCAGGGGATCCCGGTCCGGTTGGTCGACACCGCCGGCGCGCGCCTCACCGCAGACGCCGTGGAGCGCGCCGGCATCGAGCGGACGACGCGCGAACTCGGCCAGGCCGACTTGGTGCTTTGGGTGGTTGACGCCAGCGCGCCGCCAGCAGACCTGGAACCGCCCGACGCGCCCCACCTGCTGATCTTGAACAAAGCCGACCTCGGGCTTGATCCCGGCTGGACCAGCGCGCCGACGGGCATCCGGTTTTCGTGCCGTGAACGCTGGGGGGTGGACGAACTGCGTCAGGCCATTTTCGAACGTTTTCTTGCGAACGGCGCAAGCGGCGAAAACTTTCGGATCGCGATCAGCGTGCGCCACCAAACCTGCCTTACCCGGGCGCGCGGCGCCTTGCGCGCGGCGCTGACGAGCCTGCGCGAAGAGGTTTCTCCCGAACTGACGGCGATCGAACTACGCGAAGCGCTCGAGGCGGTCGGCGAGGTCGTCGGCAAAACCGACACTGAAGACCTGCTTGGCCGGATCTTCAGCGAGTTTTGCATTGGAAAGTGAGACGTTCCGAGTTTCTGGTTTCTGGTTGGGAGGCGGTTTGTGCAGCGTGTAGGGTTTGACGTTTAGCGTTTGGCGTTCGCGGTCAGAAAACGCCGACGTCAAACAGCAAACGTTGCACACCGTACGTTTCATGACGAGAGACGAGAAACCAGGGACCAGAAACCAGCAATTCTTAACGAATTTACGCCTTGGATCTTTACGCCGACCTTTGCAAACCGCTCTTTTTTCGGCTCGACCCCGAAGTTGCCCATGACCTCAGCCTGCGCGGCTTGGCCGTGGGTTCGAAGGTGCCTGGGATCCTGCGCGCGGCATTCGGCTCGGTCCCGGCCCGGCCTTGCACCGTGTTCGGGCTGAAATTCCCGAACCCCATCGGGCTGGCGGCGGGGATCGACAAGAACGCCCTCGCGGTGCCGGCGTGGGCCGCGCTCGGGTTCGGGTTTGTCGAAGTGGGTACCGTCACTGCGGAAGGCCAATCCGGCAACCCCAAGCCGCGCTTGTTTCGTTACCCGAGTGCCGGGGCGTTGGTCAACCGGATGGGGTTCAACAACGAAGGGGCTTCCGCGGTCGCGGCGCGTCTGGCGCAAGCCCGGCGCGAGAGGTCGTGGCCGGCGACGCCGCTCGGCCTCAATTTGGGAAAGACCAAAGTGGTGCCGGTTGAACAAGCCGCTGAAGATTACCTGCGCTCGTTCCGGGCCTTGCGCGAGGTCGGCGACTATTTCGTCCTGAACGTGAGTTCGCCCAACACGCCGGGGTTGAGGTCGCTGCAGGAGCGCCCCGCTTTGGAAGCGCTGCTGCGCGCCTTGCAGGCAGAGAACCGGGGAAAACCGCTGCTCGTAAAAATCGCGCCCGACCTGACCTGGGCGCAAATCGAGGATGTGTTGGCGGTCGCCGAGGCGCACGCCGTCGCCGGCATCATCGCGACCAACACCACGTTGGATCATGCTGCGCTGGACGGGGCGGCACCCCAAGCGGGCGGCCTGAGCGGCCGCCCCCTGACGGCGCGTTCGCTCGAGGTGCTACGTTTCCTCCGGGCGCGCTCCGCGCTGCCCCTGATCTCGGTGGGCGGGATCATGACCGGGGCAGACGCCCGGGCCCGGTTCGATGCCGGGGCGGCACTTGTCCAACTTTACACCGGCTTCATCTACCGCGGCCCCGCATTAGTCCGCGAGATCCTCCGGAACTTGGCGGGCGCGGCGTAGGGACGGGAGGGCAGCAAGCGGTCCAAACAAAAGGCGCGCCGAAGCGCGCCTTTTGGGATTCTCTGGATTGTTGCCGTTGATCTTAGCGTCGCCGGAAGTCGCGGTCGCGGGGGGGGGCGCCCCGGCCCCCCTTTGCGCCCCCCCCCCCCCCGCCCCCGCCGGGGGGGGGGG